>JAPLHG010000116.1:5267-14529 GCA_026389745.1 Chloroflexota bacterium
CTGACTGAGGGAATTCTCATCAAAAACTTGTGAAACAAGCCCCATATCACCATAGAGTTGAATTCTCTTACCATCGGCAGTGGCGATACCGGCGCTTTCCTGACCGCGGTGCTGGAGCGCGAAGAGTGCAAAAAAAGTAAGCCGAGCTACATCCTCACCAGGACAGTAAATACCGAAGACACCACAGCTTTCGTGTAAGTTTGACACTTTCTCCCCGGCTTTCCTCTAGCAATCTTAATTATAAACCTCTATCAGTACCTCGGTCAAACGTGTGTATAGGTACATTAGATTCTGTACATTTCCCCTTCTTCTAAGGTACTTCCCCATATTTTCGGTTGGCTTTGCTTGTTTGGCTGATATAATGAACTAAGTGGCGGTGAGGCGGAGTTCTAGAAGGAGAAAAGATTGGGGGCGGGTCGTTGGGCAATATCAAATTCTATGGAATATTCATTGACAGCCCCTGCCGGTTAGCATAAAATCAGATGTAATTGTTCTAATTGGAGTGTCATAATCAGTGAAGAGCGACGAAATCAGAAGTTCTTATCTTGATTTTTTTGAAGCACGGGGACACAGGATTGTTCCCGGTTCCTCTTTAATCCCATACGGTGACCCTACATTATTGCTGACCAGCGCCGGTATGGTGCAGTTCAAACCCTATTTCACCAGTAAAGCTGTGCCGCCCAGTCCGCGGGTAGCTTCCTGTCAGAAATGCTTCCGCACCACGGATATTGATTGTGTCGGTGATGCCACTCATTGTACCTTCTTTGAGATGCTGGGGAATTTCAGCTTCGGCGATTATTTCAAGAAGGAAGTCATCCCTTGGGCGTGGGAATATGTCACTCAGTATTTAAAAATTCCTCAATCACGCCTCTGGATAACTATTTTCCGTGACGATGATGAGGCCTTCGCTATCTGGCGTCAAACAGGCGTTCTCGAAAATAGAATTGTCAGACTCGGTGGAAAGGATAACTTCTGGGGTCCGGCGGGGAATTCCGGACCATGTGGACCTTGCAGTGAAATTCATTATGACCTGGGTGAGAAGTATGGCTGTAGCAAGCCGGATTGCAAACCGGGTTGTGATTGCAAGCGTTATACCGAAATCTGGAATCTGGTCTTCATTGAGTTTGACCAGGATGAAAATGGTAAGCGCACCAAACTCCCCAAACCCAATATCGATACCGGTATGGGGCTGGAGCGTGTTTCGGCGATTATGCAGGGAAAGTCGTCGATCTATGATACCGACCTATTTGCGCCGCTGATTCAAAAAGTGGCTGACCTGGCGGGTAAGAAATATGGCTCTGATAATGTGGCCGATAATGCAATGAGGGTAGTTGCCGAACATAGCCGTGGCATTGTCTTTTTGCTGGCTGATGGTGTGATGCCGACCAAGGAAGGGCGGGGTTATGTATTGCGGCGTCTGCTCCGCCGTGCCGAGTACTTTGGTGAAACTCTTGCCCATGAAAATCTCTTCCTCACTACGGTGGCGGAAGAAGTCATCAAAAATATGGGGAGCCTGTACCCGGAACTGATAGCTAACCACAAACACATTCTGCACGTTATTGAATCGGAGACCAATGGCTTCCGTAAGGCTTTACCTGTGGGTAGGGGAATACTTGAAAACACTATTGCCCAATTAAATACCCGGAAGGGCAAATCAAAAGTTATTTCCGGATATGATGCCTTTGTACTTCATGATACCTACGGTTTTCCCATAGACTTGACGAAAGAGATTGCCACTTCGCGAGGGCTTTCAATCAATATGGTTGGTTTTGAGCAAGAAATGGAGAAACAGCGCGAGCGTGCCAAAGCGTCACAGAAGTATGGCGTGGCAGGCAACGCAACTTCGTCTCTGGAGGCAGAACTTGAAGGTGAACCAACGAATTTTGTCGGCTATCAAAAAATGTCGTCTGATGCTACTATTATTTCCCTACTAACTGACGGCGAATCGGTTGGTGTGGTTAGGGAAGGGCAGGAGGCAAGTCTGACGCTCGATGCCACGCCTTTCTATGGCGAAATGGGCGGTCAGGTCGGCGATACCGGTGAAATCAAGAGTGCTTCGGGGCGGTTTTTCGTTACGGATACAGTACGCACAGCGATTGGCATAATTGTCCATCGTGGCAAGGTGTTAAGCGGAAATTTATCTGCGGGTGATACTGTGCAAGCGGAAGTTGATAATGAACGACGGTTAGACATCGCTCGCAATCATACGGCGACCCACTTGCTTCAATATGCTTTGCGTCAGGTGCTGGGTAAACAGGCACAGCAGAGGGGTTCGCTGGTAACACCGGAAAGACTCAGATTTGATTTCTCACATCTCGTAGCGATGATGCCGGAGGAAACCCAGAAAGTACAGCGCATTGTTAATGAGAAAATTCGCCAGAACCTTGAAGTTTATGCGGAAGAGATGTCATATCAGAAGGTCCTGGAGCAGGGTGCCATCGCTCTCTTCGATGAGAAGTATGGTGATAAAGTGTGCGCTCTGAAAATCGGCAAACCGCCGGTGAGTTTTGAACTGTGCGGCGGCACGCATATCAGCGCAACGGGGCAAATTGGCTTCTTCCACATTGTCAGCGAAAGCAGTATCGGCTCCGGTTTGCGACGCATTGAAGCACTGACAGGTAGAGGTGCGGAAGAATATTTTGAGAAACTATCTGGAGAATGGCAGGAGATAGCGAAAGCGGTTGATGCTACGAATGAGGGCGTGAAAGAGAAGGTAATCGATGCGATTGCGGTTCTCGATGCTGAAAGGAAACAACGCCAGGCGGTAGAAAAAGAACTGGCACGTAAAGTCGCTGAATCCCTGGTGGCGGAGGAAATCAAGGGCGTGAAGGTGGTATTGGCTCATGTGCCATCCCTGCCACCCCAGGTTTTACGTGATATGAGTGACCTTCTGCGTGAGCGATTGAAGAGTGTAATTATCGTGCTGGGCACGGTTTACGAAGACAAACCATCTTTCCTGGCAGCGGTGACACAGGACCTGGTGAGCAAGGGTTACAATGCCGGTAATATTGTCCGTGAAGTGGCTAAGGTTACTGGTGGTGGCGGCGGCGGCAAACCTACGATGGCTCAAGCTGGTGGCAAGGACAAGAATAAAATTGACGAAGCTCTCCGCCTGGTTAGGAAGCTGATTTAGATTCGGAGGACTCAGACGCGTATTCTTGGGCTTGATGTGGGGGATAAGAGAATCGGAGTGGCTCTGAGTGACCCCGGTGGCATACTGGCGACCCCACTGACCATCATCGAGCGCACTGCCGAGCAAGAAGATATTGATGCCATTCTGAAAGTTGTCAGAGAGCGTGAGGTTGGATGTATCATCATCGGTCTACCGCGTTTGATGAGTGGCGCTATCGGTCAGCAAGCGGAAAAAGTCCGGACTTTTGCGGAGGCATTATGTTCTCATACCGGTATCCCGATAGAACTTCGTGACGAACGTTTGACCACTGTTACCGCCATGCGACTCAAGCAAGAAACCAGTTCCAAAAAGAAAAACCGGAAAATCAGGTATGATGCGATGGCAGCGGCAATCATTCTACAGGAATATCTTGACGAGAAAACAGTTGGTAAACAACCGGAAACCAACCCATAAATACCATTCTGGTGGAGACCAGAAGGCCTTTGATTGGAAGGATTAATGCGGTGAGATTGTATATGTACTGGATCCCAGCCCGTGCTTGAATAACAAGGGAAACTAGGTTCGTTCACTTCATTCAGAAGACAATTGCCGTCAGGATTTTATTTAATGAATGATTTTCGCCTCATAAAGACCTGCAGTAAAGCCCGCGCCGGTGAGTTAACAACGCCACACGGGGTAGTCCTCACACCGGTGCTTTGCCCCGTAGGCACTCAGGGTTCGGTCAAGACCCTAGTACCTCAGGAGATTAAAGAACTTGGTATGAGGATGATTCTTGCCAATACCTATCACCTCTACCTGAGGCCGGGCATTCCCACAATTGAGAAACTGGGTGGTTTACATAAGTTTATGGGTTGGAATGGAGCCATCCTGACCGATAGCGGTGGTTACCAACTTTTCAGTCTCTCGCGATTATGTCAGGTCTCTGATGATGGTGTGATTTTCCGTTCCCACATCGACGGCAGTCAGCACACGATTACCCCGGAACTGGCAATACACTATCAGGAGTCGCTAGGGGCGGATATTACTATGGTTCTGGACGAGTGCATTGCCCACGATGAAAGACGCGAGCGAGTCTGGGCGGCGATGGTACGGACGCACCAGTGGGCGGAGAGATGTCTGAAATCCCACAAGCGTCAGAGGCAAGCTTTGTATGCCATTGTGCAAGGTGGCATCTTTCCTGACCTGAGGAAGCAATCAGCCGAATTCCTGACTTCTCTAAAATTTGATGGATACGCGATTGGCGGTCTGAGTATCGGGGAGCCGAAGAGTGTTACATTTGACATAACGGAGCAAACAGCGGCTCTATTGCCCTCCGATAAACCGCGCTATCTGATGGGGGTCGGTTCTCCTGAAGATGTGGTGGAATGTGTAGCGCGTGGCATTGATATTTTCGATTGTGCCTTGCCGACCCGTGTTGCTCGGAATGGAGCTCTTTATACCCGGAAGGGCAGGGTGGATATCGAAAATGCGGTTTTCAGTCAGCAGGAAACCCCAATCGATACGGATTGCTGTTGTTACACCTGCCAGAATTTTTCGGCGGCTTACCTGCATCATCTTTTCCGGAGCAAAGAATTGCTCGCCTACCGCCTGGCGACGATTCATAATCTGGCTTTTATGAGTAGTCTGGTGAAATCAATCAGGAGTGCTATTCTGAACGGCACATTCGATAAATTCCGTCAAGAGTTTCTCTCGGCTTATCAACCGACTGACGAGCAGACACGAATCAGCCAGAAACAAAAGTGGTTGGAAACTCGACAGAAGGAATCGCAGGACTAATTAATCGGCGATTTGCCTGCTCATCTTGCGAGTATTTGTTTCGCTTCGGTGACAGTACGCTCGGTAACTTCGGCAACAGTTGGAATGTCGTGAATTCTTCCCGTTGCCTGTCCCATCAGCAGAAGGCCGTTTGTCATATCGCCTTCAATTGTGGCTTTGTAGAAGAGTCGAGTCACGACCGCCTAGGCGAAGAATCTCTTGGCGATATTATAGGCATTGAGATTGACGGTTTTCACGCCCTTAACAACCTTTTCAAGAGGCACTCCGACGATTCGTGTCCCATGGAGAGCGGTCATTTCACCATACTTTTTCTCTTTGGCAAGTTCGGTGGCTTTAACTCCGAAAGCCGTTGCTAGCACTCTGTCATACGCTACTGGAGTACCGCCTCTCTGGATATAACCCAAGGTTGAAACCCGTGTCTCCAATCCTGTCTTCTCTTGAATTATATTTCCCAGAATTTGAGCCACCCCAGGTTTTAGGGTAATGGCTTCCGCTACGTGGGTAAGGTTTTCCGGTGGAGGAGTAGTCATACCTGGCAATTGTGTGCCTTCCGCCACCACCACAATGCTGAATTTGATTCCGCTGGATCTTCGATTCTTTAGTTTTTCACAGATAACATCTAATCGTTCTTCGGTAAGAGGAATCTCGGGGATGGTGATTTCGACTGCTCCATTAGCAAGCCCGGCATAGGTAGCAATCCAGCCGGTGTTACGTCCCATCACTTCAAGTAGCATCACACGATGATGACTTTCGGCTGTGGAGCGGAGTCTATCTAAGGCATCGGTAGCAATCTGCACCGCAGTCTGGAAACCGATGGAAAAATCAGTTTCTCTCACATCGTTATCAATTGTCTTGGGGATACCGATTATGGGAATACCTTGTCGGTACATCTTATAGCTTAAACTGAGACTCCCCTCGCCTCCCAGCACGACAATACTCTCCAATCTCAAAACTTCAATGCGGTCGCGTACTCTCTGCACGCCGTTTTCCACGCACAAGGGACTGACTCGTGAAGTTCCGAGGATGGTACCCCCTTTGTCGATGATGCCCGAGGTATGTACCCAGTTCAGTACTTCATCGTCATGTTCTAACAAACCCTGCCAGCCATTGTGGATGCCAATAACTTCATAGCCAGTCTTGATGGCGGTTTTGGTGCAGGCCCGGATGGCGGCGTTCAAGCCCGGACAATCACCGCCTCCGGTCATAATACCAATTCTCGGTTTCTTTTCCAATCTTTGCCTCCAGTGATGATAACCTTAATACAATTTAGATGGTTGGTAGCTGATACTTCCCGTTGACGGCTAGAAATGTAACTCCATTGCTCTGGGTGGACAGGCTTTGATGCATAACCCGCAGGCAATGCATTTTTTATCGTAGAATTTTGTCTTTCGGCTTGCCATATCCAGTTCGAAAGCCCCTACCGGGCAAACAGTGATGCAAGCCCCGCAGTGAGTACATCTTTCCTCATTCCGTAGGACGTTTTGACTGAGCGATTCGATGATGACCCCGGCTCCGGTAAGATAATGTATGCCCTTGTCATAGTCTTCCTGCTTACCTTTCAGTTCCAGCACCATCAGCCCTTCTTGCTCAGGCGTGACCGAAGCCTTGAGGATATTAAACTCGAGGCTATGATCCTTAATAAGATGGTAAACAATGGGTCTATCTACCAATCGCTTCGGAAAATGCAATACAATTTTTTTAGAAACCATTTCCTGTTCACCTCTCTATTCTCCACGCTATTTTATGCTTCAGTGCTTGATGGGGCGTTCCTGTAGCGGTTTGAAACTAACACCCGATTCCACATCGGGTAAGGATGCTACCGGTTTAGTCAGTTCGAATTTACCAGCCTTGAGCCATTTCTTCAGTGTATTGGCAATCTCCACCGCACGCGGATAACTGGAAAGCGAAGCAGTAGGGACCTTCTTCCCCTGTAAGGTTATCTTGCCGCTTTTAAGCTGGGCATAAGTGACCTCGCCGATTGATTCTGCCCTTCTGTTGGGATAGGCGTCGGAATAATCGTAAACAGTAGCGATTATCTGGTCGTCGGTTACCGTCGTGTATTTCAAGATTTCCTCGGACAGAATCGGAATGGGGATCCCAATCCCGACTGTCAGGGTAGGTCCATAGCCCAGCATACTGGTGCCCACCAGCCATCTGGGACTCATTTGTTTCAGGTCGCCGATCAGTGCCAGGGTACCGGCACCGCCTTTGGGTACGCCGTTCTCTGTTCGAGACGCGGTGGGATTGAATTGTGTGCCCTGCCAGGCAACGTAACCGATACCGCCTCCCAAAAACACCTTTGGGCCGATGCCGATGGTCTTGTAGTAGGGGTCGTTGAGCAAAGGCGATAGCTGTCCGGCACTACAATAGGTCACATTTCCCAGATTGGGTTTGAGCATCCCCATATAGGTATAAATCGTCTTACTGGAAAGGTTAGCGGCGACGTTATAGTTCTGGTAGGCATTTCTCATATTGAATAAAACCGCTTCATTCAGGTCATTGATGTTGATCCAAGTTTCCAGTCTTTTCCTGGGGTAGCAATCTGTGCCGTAAGCAATAGCTTCCAGTCTGATATCTTTACCGGCTACCAGTTCTTCGATGACATGCCCGCCACCGTAGTTGAACTCGCCCGGATAGACTTTATTTCTGGGGTCATCATCGGGGGTAGCGGTAGCACCAATGAAGATGTCAACCGCTGCAAAACCGGCATAAGCCGGTACATCATTGAGATATACCCTGCCTCCCCCCAGCTTGATTCTCGGTTGGGAGTGCCCGATATTCAGATAAGCGCCTGAGGAACACATCGGTCCGAAAGTGCCGGTGGTGACTACATCCACTTCCTCAGCCGTCTTTTTGATGCCCTTTTCTTTGACCACGCCAATAATTTCTTCAGCGGTAAAGACGACTGCCTCACCCCTCTTGATTTTTTGGTTGATTTCTTCAATTGTTTTTGGCATTCTGTTCCTCTCCTTCAATGTATGATAGTTTGTCGGTAAGCCACTGTCAATTAATAAGTCGGACAAACAAAAAAGCTCAGGAAACAACTATTCCTGAGCTTGGCTGGGCTTCACCAGTCGAGAGACTAAAGTGGCATTGTCCCCGAACCGGCGGCACGCCAAGCCCGAGGCATCATCATGACGGGTGACTCTCTGCGACTTTCGCGTTTAATCCGGTTCGGCAAGATTAGCCTCCATAACTGAAATGGACGATGACCGATTAGATTTATTATAAAGGTACCCGTTTTCTGTTGTCAACGGCGCAAGGGTGTGAAGTCGGAGAAACTTGCTTTACATCACAAGGCAGGTAGCATTTTAGTCATCTACCTGCCTTGTTAATTTTATTGCGGCAAGATTTAATAGGATTATTTACGCCGTTACCATCTCCTCGGCTGTTGTCGGTACCTTGATAGTAGGATTGAGCAGGAAGTCGATGGTCTCATCGGATGGATTGATGTGAGGTGGCTTCAGTTTGGTCATGTCGGCACCAGAGGCTTGCTGTCTTTTCTTATAGAGACGGAAGGCATCCCGGGGAAGTTGAGTCACTACTAGTGGGCTTAGACCGGTAAATGATTCCAGCTCGGCATAGGGGGCGTCTAGTTTTTTCAACTCTTCATGAATAAAAGCAGCCACTTGTTTAGCGGTAACATGCCCGTTTTTCTTGAGTTCAATGTACAGATGCAGGGCTGGTTTGCCGTTAATCTCTTTGCGTGCCGTCCAATCCTCGTAAGCCAATCCTGTGTTCTCAATGGCCTGCCATATGGCTTTTTCCGACAGACGGGTGAACCCGGCAATATCAATCTGGTCATCGACGCGAGTGAGGAAAGTCATTTGCGGGATGTCGATGTTAAGCTGTTCATTACGCAAAGTTGATATGTTAATCAGGTGTCCCAGCCTGTATCTGATAAACGGGCCACCATGTAAGCTGGTAATGACCAGTTCGTAGTTACCCGGCTTCAGCTCATCCAGTAAAAGGGTTGACGGTTGATAGGCGGGGTCCTCCCTGGATTTGATGCTATCCTCTTCGGGAATAAATTCGAAGAAATTGAGTTGGGGTATGAAGGTCATACCCTGATAATCCCAGGTCTGCATCGCAATCAGGGGAGCCTCAGTACAGCCGTGAAAATCCAGGGGGTATCGGCCCCACATTTCCTTGATTTTTTCCCGGTACACCGAGCCATCTATCCCGAAGGTTATCAAGCCTTTGAGCGACCATATATCCTTCGGTAATAAAGGCCGGCGAGCCAGTTTACTTTTTATCAGTCCTTTTATCAGCCGGGATAGAGCCCTGGGCTGTTTCAGCAGGGCCCTGTAGTTTGTACCCCCGTTTCTCTGGCTGAAGCGCGCGCCCATGGCT
>JAPLHG010000001.1 GCA_026389745.1 Chloroflexota bacterium
GGAAAATTACGAACAGATACCCCTCGTATTCATCTACTTTGGGGAGCTGTCTGCGGCTGAAACAGTCCTCAAGGTCCATCGGGTGGAAATTATAATTTTCTGCCAGATATTTTTTAGCCTCTTCTGTCGGCTCCGGAATGTCAACCCAGGTTAGGTCACCCCAGGTAATTGTCTTTATGTTCTGTCGTTTCTCGTTAGGATTTTTTTGAGGCACAACCATTACATATTATCCTGACTTCTTAATATCTACATCTTATCACAAATATGAGATTGTCAATATACTCGGACAAAATTTATTATCCATATTATTTTATGCAGGAAATAATCAGGCAAAAAGATATTGGCGGACAGACGAAAGAGGAAACGTTAAGAATTCTTGGGTCACTACGCGATGTCAATCTTAAAAATGCTTAGTTTGCTCAGCTACACTTAGAATTTTCCCCTCATAAAATCAGCATCGCATCACCAAAACTGTAAAAACGATATTTCTCAGCGATGGCTATCTGATATGCTTTGTCGATAAGCTCTTTGCCGGTAAAGGCAGAAACGAGCATCAGTAATGTAGATTTCGGCAGATGGAAATTGGTTATCATTGCATCCGCCACTTTGAAACGATACCCCGGCAGGATAAACAAATCTACCCAACCTTCATACGGCTGTATCGAAGAATTACCACTGGCTTTGGCGACTGTTTCAACCAACCGCACACTGGTTGTACCCACACAAACCACGCGTCTGCCTTCCTTTTTGGCTCGGGATATTTCTTCGGCAACCTCTTTACTCACAATACCGTATTCCTGATGGATGTGGTGTTCCAGCGGGTTTTCTTCCTGAACAGGTCGGAATGTATCCAGCCCCACGTGAAGAGTAACGAATAAACACTTCACTCCCTGCTCTCTGATTTTGGTTAGTAGCTCCGGCGTGAAATGTAAGCCGGCAGTGGGTGCGGCAACACTACCTTTTTGGTCGGCATAAACCGTTTGATAACGGTTCGTATTTTCCAGTGGCTCGTGAATATAAGGTGGCAAAGCGACTCTGCCCAAATCTGATAATAGAGATTCATCGGAAAATCTGATAGTGCGGATGCCATTCTCACCCGTTTCAATTACCTCAGCTGTTACGGCTGAATTTTTCTGATTGTCCCCCAACTCAAGAGTAACGCCGGGTTTCACGCGCCTCCCCGGCTTAACCAGTGTCTCCCAGACATTCGGGCTGAGTCGGCGGAGAAGAAGAAACTCAACCACACCACCGGTATTTGCTTTCTTGCTCGACAAACGAGCCGGGAGCACACGACTGTCATTAAAGACCATCACATCGCCAGTCTGCAGGAAACCCAATAGCTCGTGGAAACAGTGGTGCTCAATTAGTCCACTTTGACGGGTTATGACCATCAGACGCGATGTATCCCGCGGCTCAATCGGTTTTTGCGCAATCAATTCCTGAGGGAGCTGATAATCAAAATCACTGGTACGCAAGAATTCTCACCTAAAATCAGTTTTTATCCAAAGATTATTATAGGCTCTCTTGCTGAGTATGACAAAGAGGGGGCGAGGGGAATGGAGAAAGATTTTAGGCAGTATCAGCACTGTTAGTACTGATGTCAATACCAGAGATAAGAAGGGTATGACAACCATACCCAAATTACCCGCCATTCTGGCGAAAGCCAGAATCCAGCACCCAAACCCGAATGTCACCCGAACGGAGCGAATGGGGCTCCTAGCCTATATTACGTAGGGATTCATTCGGTCGCCCCGATTAATTAGGGACACTCCAGAGTTATAAGCGAGGACGCCACATAGACTGGCAAGGCAATCTCAAAGGCACGGGCTTTAAGTTGTTTCGGGTACTTCGTAACCTCGCAATGGCAAAATAGGATGTCATTCCAGCACAGATCTGAATCCGCTGGCTATTTGAAGAAGTTCTTTATGGTACCAAATTCTTTGGGCAGGAATCCCAAAATCAATGGGAACTTATCCAGGAAAAAACTGGCTAATGCAGAATTAGTAATCAGACTGGAATCGGTTAATTTCACAACGATT
The DNA here is from genome assembly GCA_026389745.1 of Chloroflexota bacterium. Taxonomy (GTDB): domain Bacteria; phylum Chloroflexota; class Dehalococcoidia; order Dehalococcoidales; family Fen-1064; genus Fen-1064. The sequence goes on from JAPLHG010000001.1 coordinate 2,040, forward strand.
GCCAGTAAAGCGCTGACAGATAGTACTCCCATTATCAATCCTAAGATGGCGCCACCAAGACGGTCAACCCAGCCTAGCATCACAGCCTTTATTATTGACCTGAGTGCCATCGCAATTAACGCCGCAACAAGCA
>JAPLHG010000023.1:0-5706 GCA_026389745.1 Chloroflexota bacterium
CTGAGGTTAGAGTCTAAACTCACCAAGAGTGGTATTTCATTGTTGGCTCCATCGAAGCTAGCGCCCCGACTTCAAAGCCTCCCACCTATGCTACACATGCTAAGTTCAGACCCAGTGCCAGGCTATAGTAAAGCTCCACGGGGTCTTTTTGTCCTGTTGCGGGAAACCCGCATCTTCACGGGTACTTCAATTTCGCCGAGCCCCTCGTTGAGACAGCGCCCCAGTTGTTACACCATTCGTGCGGGTCGGAACTTACCCGACAAGGGATTTCGCTACCTTAGGACCGTTATAGTTACGGCCGCCGTTCACTGGGGCTTCGGTTCACAGCTTCGTCTTACGACTAACCACTCCCCTTAACCTTCCGGCACTGGGCAGGTATCAGCCCCTATACTTCAGCTTACGCTTTCGCAGAGACCTGTGTTTTTGTTAAACAGTCATTTGGGCCCGTTTAATGCTGCCACGGTGTTAATCGTGGCGCCGCTTTTCCCTAAGTTACGGGGCTAAATTGCCGAGTTCCTTAACGAGGGTTTTCTCGAACACCTTGGGACTCTCATCCCCACCTACCAGAGTCGGTTTGCGGTACGGGCGCTCTACTTCAACGGCAACGAGGATTTTCTAGACGGCATGGGTTCAGTTGAATTATCTCGGGTCTCCCCTCAATTTCCCTCCACCTTCAGCTATAACATCCGGAGTGGATTTGCCTGCCCCGGCATTGCCTGGAGTGGAGGACACACCATGTCCAATAGGTATGCTCAGCCTACCCTCCCGTGTTCCCCCTTTGCCTCTATAGAAGCGGTACGGGAATAATAACCCGTTGTCCATCGCCTACGCCTCTCGGCCTCGGCTTAGGCCCGACTAACCCTACGCGGATTAACCTTCCGTAGGAAACCTTAGGTTTTCGGTGGACGTGTTTCTCACACGCCTTTCGCTACTCATGCCAGCATTCTCACTTCCCGTCGCTCCACCATTCCTCACGGAATAGCTTCCTGGCGCGGGAACGCTCCCCTACCCTTCCTGACGAATCAGAAAGCCATAGCTTCGGTGACGAGCTTGAGCCCCGTTGAATTGTCGGCGCAACACCACTCAACCAGTGAGCTATTACGCACTCTTTAAAGGGTGGCTGCTTCTGAGCCAACCTCCTGGCTGTCTGGGCGGTATTACTTCCTTTCACACTTAGCTCGTTCTTTGGGACCTTAGCTGATGGTCTGGGCTGTTTCCCTCTCGACCATGGAGCTTATCCCCCACAGTCTCACTCCCAGACTTGGACTAATGGCATTCATGGTTTGGTTGAAGTTGGTAGGATACTATCCCCCTAATTCATCCAGAGCCTTACCTCCATTAGTAAACATCTGGGGCTGTACCTCAATACATTTCGGGGAGAACCAGCTATTTCCGGGTTCGTTTGGCATATCACCCCTATCCACAGTTCATCCCATAGCTTTGCAACGCTAAAGGGTTCGAGCCTCCACTCCGATTTTACCAGAGCTTCACTCTGACCATGGATAGCTCACCCGGCTTCGGGTCTAATCCGTGCGACTATAAACGCCCTATTCAGACTCGCTTTCGCTTTGGCTCCGCAACTAAAGTTGCTTAACCAGCCGTACAGATTAAGTCACTGGCTCATTCTTCAATAGGCACGCCATCATCCTTCCGAAGAAGGACTCTGACTGCTTGGTGGCACACGGTTTCAGTTCTATTTCACTCCCCTCCCGGGGTGCTTTTCACCTTTCCCTCACGGTACTAGTTCGCTATCGGTCATCAAGAGTATTTAGCCTTGCTCTGTGGGCAGAGCTGGTTCCCACGGGGTTTCTCGTGCCCCGTGGTACTTAAGAACAAGTTCAGGAGCCTTCCCCTTTTGACTACGGGACTGTCACCTTCTGTGGTGGCCTTTTCCAAAGACCTTCGTCTAGGGTACGGTTGGTAACTCCTCGACCTATTTCAGGTTCGGTCAGAACTGTCTTACAACACCGCATTAGCATAGGTCCTGAAACCACTAAGCTAAATGCGGTTTAGGCTGTTCCCCGTTCGTTCGCCACTACTGAGGGAATATCTATCTTTTCCTCAGGGTACTAAGATGTTTCAGTTCCCCTGGTTATCTCCACCCAGCTTATGTGTTCAGCTGGGGGTATCCCGATTTTATCGGGATGGGTTGCCCCATTCGGGAATCCCCGGCTAGGCTTGCTAGACAGCTCGCCGAGGCTTATCGCAGTCTTGCCACGCCCTTCATCGCCCCTTGATGCCAAGGCATCCACCGTGCGCCTTATTTGCTTGACCTGCTTCAAACTTGATACTAACTCGCTATTCAGTTGTTAATGTACAGGGCAAACTTAAAGCGGCTTGGTGATTCACACCAAGCCGCCTGGCTGGCCTAACCACCAATTCGCTTTGCTTAAATATTACCCTTTATCATCATAGTCTTCCTATGCAAGCTAGACTATAACATATCCATTTAGGCACTGTCAATAGATACTTTATCGAGTCTATCAGGCTGGGAGAGGCTTAATAAATATTTTTGAGTGTGATATAATGGCTAACGTAATGGGGATATAGCTCAGCTGGGAGAGCGCTGCGTTCGCATCGCAGAGATCGGGGGTTCGAATCCCCCTATCTCCACCAAAAGGGAGATATCTAGAAGACTCTCTCAGTACCTTGCGCGGGGGGGGCTCGGCATCTCTATTAAAAGAGCGGTGTCCCCCACCAGTAAGATAAGGGCGAAAGAATGACGAATGCGGCAATATGGATTAGCAGGAAAACTCCCACTACCGATATGGCTACCCATCTAAGTTTCCCTGCTCTCCTTATCTCCCATACACGCACAAGTTGAGAGAGCCCCATTCCTAATCCGATGCAAATAGCTCCTATGGTGGGGTAAATATAGTACGGATAGGTGATTCTATCCGTGATTAGAACTGCGGGCATCCACAGCAGGTAAGTACTGGCGAACCATAAGAGCCCGAAAAGTCCGGCCTCGTTACGCCTTATTGCTTTGGCGAGCATATAAATTACGCTCGGAACAATTAATATTAAAACACTGTAACTAATTACTCCAAGGTAATTAGGCTGAAATGTGTAAGGAGTGAGGTCAAGTCTGAATATCCACTCTATCGGTCGCTGGGCATAAGGAGTAGTAGCGGAAAGATTGGCAAAGGTCAGGGTGCTGTCTTGTTTCAACATGTACAATATCCGCTCAAGAGGGTTGGTAAGCCTTCCGAAGGTGACAAAATCAAACAGCGGCATCAAGAACACAAATGAGATCGGAGCGAAGACAACTAATCCAACGAATTCCCAAAGGCGGTCTCGTCTGACTATCAGCCAGTGCAGCAATATAGCGAAAATTGCCAGAGCGCCATTGAGCTTAGCTAAAGCGCTAAGACCCACCGCCACCCCGGCCAAGGGATAATTACCTCTAAGGTATAACCAGAAAGCTAATAATGTAAATGTCAAGCAAGGCACATCCAACATTGCCATGCCGGAAAAAGTAAAAGTCAGATTCTCGAAAGCCAGCAGGAAAGTAGCCAGGAATGATGCTCTCCTGGACATCGATAACTGACGGCAGATGAGATATAAAAGAACAATGCTGATAACTCCTAATATTACAGGGAAAAACCGCCATCCGAGAGGATTATCACCAAATAGGAACATCCCCGCTACTATGAAGTCTTTGCTTAGTGTGGGATGCTCGGGACGAATATCCCCTTTCCCATCAAGAATGGACCTGGCATCATTTATGTAATGAGCTTCATCAAACACTGGTTTGTCAGGTAGCATGATGATGCTAAGGTGCATCGCCAGTACAATTACTACCAGCAGGCATAGCCAGGTATACTCCCATTCGCCGAGCCATTTTAGCAGTCGTCTTACCTTTCTCATTTCCACGTCCAGTATAAATTAACCGGGCAATTCCCCGATGCAGACAAAGCTATTCCGTGCCACAAAACACCTTGTGGTAAATGTTACTCTACTTTGTCGAGATTTCTGACCAAACCCATCTCCTTGCTATTACGTATCTAATAATAAACACAACTAGTATCGCAAGCGCCGCAGCGGGTACGGGGGCTAACTTCCCGTAGTTTACCAGGAGATACAGGAATCCCAGGTCGAGGAGTAGCGTCCCAATTCCCATAGACATGTAGCGGCCGAAGCCACGTTGATGCTCCACCCAACCCTTGAACGTCCAGGCTCGATTCATCAGGTAATTGCTTGTGATTGCAATAAGAGATGAGACTACAAAGGGCGGGAGGTAGTAGGGTTTTCCTACCTGACTGAACTCAAATGCCTTGAGGAGTGGCAGCAGCGTGAGAAGACTGTATAATGATATGTTTATCACGTAACCGATTCCGCCCACTACCATGAAGTTCATGATTCGGAACTTATCAAAATAAAGACGCACTAACTGTTGAAGGTATTGCCAGATTATGCGTTTTGATAACTTTGAAGAGCCGTGAGCACGCGCCACAAAAATGTATGGAACCTCCGTCACTGAGCTGACGTGACTGCGTACCATGATTTCGAGTCCTATCTTCCATCCGAGAGGATTTAGCAATGCGGGGTCTACAGCTACCCGCCTGAAGCCGAAGAAGCCGCTCATCCGGTCTTTTACTCTGGGTGCCAAGGGCAGTGCTAGCAGATTAGCAACAAGAGACACTAATCTTCTGGGAAGCGTCCACTTTCCGGGGCTCCCGCCCTTGCAGTAGCGAGAGGCTACTACGAAATCATAGCTCTCTAAGGCTTTGAGCATGTTAGGCAGAGCTTCAGGTGGGTGTTGCAGGTCAGCATCCATCACTACCACAACCTCGCCACTCACGTGAGTAAGTCCATCAACAACTGCGGATGCCAATCCCCTTTTGTCTTTGCGAACAACTACTTTCACCGTGTATTTACTGCATAAAGTCTTTGCGAGCTCAGCAGTGCCATCTTTACTATTATCATCAACAAAAACAATCTCGTAGTTGTGGCTGGATAGACTCCTGTGTATCCTCTCAACCAGAGGGGTAATATTATCTCTCTCATTATAGGTAGGGATTATGATAGAGACAGTCTTATCCATCGGATAGCCACTCCTAGCAAATACTGGGAATTAATTGTTCGCAATCAGCTTGCGATGATAATTGTATCACATCAAAGAAAAATCGCCACATTTATTGGAGGATGAGACTGCTTGTCTCCAATGTGAGCATTTTGCTAACTGCCTACTGGATGCTTTGCGCCCCTTTTATTCTTATGTCGGCTGAAGTACTTAAAAACCTCGAACCATAAAATACTACCAATCCCGGCCACCAAACAAATCAACCAGTCATTAGGATGCAGGATGTTGAAGCGGAACAGGTTCCTCAAGAACGGGACATAAACAACCAGAACCAGAAAGACTGGGACGGAAATCAATATCCACCGTAAGGCGGCATTTTTTGAGCGCAAACTGCCCACTATGGTATTTGACCATGTACGGTTGGTAAGTATCAGACCCAGATTAGCAATGACAAGAGTAACAAACATCAGAGTACGCGCTTCCAGTTCACCTCGCCCTTGCTGAATATTAAAGCCATAAATCGCCAGAGTAACAGCCAGAACCACAAAGCCCTGGAGTAGGCTCATACCAACCACCCTTCGCCCGAAAAGCGGCTCTTTCTGGTTACGCGGTGGACGCCGCATCACATCAACTTCTTCCTGTTCATTTTCAAAGACAATTGAGCAAGCCGGGTCAATAAT
>JAPLHG010000023.1:5733-11176 GCA_026389745.1 Chloroflexota bacterium
AGGAGAGAGTGCCAGAGGCCATTTTAATAATACCGGTATTAGAGATAGTCCAGCGATGGGCACGTGGACAGCCAGAATGTAAGCCATGGCTTTTCTCAGGTTATCGTAGATACGTCTGCCTAATTTTATAGCTTTAACAATGGAGGAAAAATCATCGTCCAATAAAACTAAAGCGCTGGCTTCTCTGGCAACATCAGTGCCTCTACCGCCCATGGCGATGCCAATATCTGCGGATTTTAAGGCGGGTGCGTCATTTACACCATCACCGGTCATAGAAACAATTTCGCCATTATCTTTGAAGGCATTGACGAGCCGGAGTTTCTGTTCCGGGACTACTCGAGCAAATATGTTGACCTTCTTAATGCGTTCTTTTAGTTCCTCATCACTCATATTGTCCATCTCTGTGCCGGTGAGAACCGCATCAGGTTTCAACCCAATCTGGCGGGCAATATATTGGGCGGTAACTGGATAATCACCGGTAATCATTGCCACCCTGATACCGGCTCTATAACACTCTTCGATGGCATCCGGAACAGTGGGACGTATGGGGTCTGCAAAACCCACGAGCCCCAGGAATTGAAAATTAAAGTCGTGCTGTTCATCGGGCAGAGAGCTCTGTTTGAATCTTGCTCTGGCGACACCCAGAATCCTCAGCCCGTCACCCGCCATAACACTTATCTGTTTTGCTATATCCCGTGTTTGTGCTTCACTCAGATGGCAGAGGTCAATAATCGCCTCTGGCGCGCCCTTAGCCGCAATAATATAATCCTCACCACTGGGAGATTTCCAGATGCGTGAAATAGACAGGAGTACTCTCGATAGAGGGTATTCTTTCATAAACATCCAATCACTATGCAGGTGTTCTGTAAGATCTTGATAATGGGTGCCCAATTCTTTAAGGGCCTTCTCCATTGGGTCGAAGGGATTAGTCTGGCTGGCAAGAATACTGAATTCAATCAGTTGGTGGAATTTTTCCGGGGGGGCTTCGGGGATATTAAAATTCACACTTAATGTCTCACCAGCAACGAATATTCTGTTTACCGACATACGGTTGAGAGTAAGCGTACCCGTCTTATCCACACACAGGACTGTATTTGAACCCAGGGCTTCTATAGCTGATGTACGGCGGGTCAGCACATTACTCTTAGAAATCCGCCAGGCACCCAGAGCCATAAAGACAGTGAGTACCACAGGGAATTCTTCCGGTAAAAGAGCCATTGCCAGAGTAATACTCGCTAGGAAACCATCAAGCCAGTTGCCTACGGTCAGACCATATACAATGGCCATCACCAAGCAGAGTGATAATCCTATAATCGCTACGTTTCGAACGATACGGCTTGTTTCCTTCTGTAATAAGGTCTCTCCTGAATTTACGGTTTGGAGTGACTTGCCAATCTTACCAAATTCTGTGTGTATGCCTGTGCCAAGGACTCGGACAATTCCCAACCCACTGACAACCAGTGTCCCCGAGTAAACGAAATGAGAATTATCACCGCCGGGGCGGCCCATTTCAGAAGATTCGTCGCCCTCCTCTTTATAAACAGGGACGGACTCCCCGGTGAGGATGGATTCTTCAATCATCAGGTTATTACAGGAAAGTACAACTCCGTCAGCCGGCACTCTATCCCCTTCGGATAAAACAATAATATCGTCACGGACAACCTCACGACCGGCAATTCTCCTTGTCGTTCCATCACGTATAACCATAGCGCGTGGGCTGGACAGGTCACGCAATGCCTCAAGAGTACGCTCCGTTTTGTGTTCCTGATAGAGAGTAATGCCAATGATGACAAAAACAAATCCAAGCAGCATCGATGCTTCCTGAATATCACCCACAGCCATGTAGATGATGCCACTGGCAATAAGTAGTAATAACATCGGTTCGCGGAGAACACTGAGCGCAATGGCGAAGAAACTGCGTTTCTTCACAGAAGGGATTTCATTGAAGCCTTCACGCACCAGTTTTCCAGCGGCTTCCTTTTCGGAGAGGCCAGAAATGCGACTGACATCGTTTAAGTCAAATCTGTTAGTCAAATGTTGTTCTCCCCAAAGGGTCTTCGACCCAAAATTATATGGTATATAATCATATTGTCAGTAACTACTATATTTTTATATAAATTTATACAAAAACCCCCGCAGGACACTCAGTCCCGCGGGGGTTAGTACCCTACTGCAATAGCCCGACATCTCTTGTTAGATAGCCTGTTCCAAGTAAAAAACATTTTACTTTAGCCAGTATTACCCTGTCAAACTATTGCTCTCATCTGTTTAATACAATCTCTACATTCCACGGCATCGCCCTATACAGGAAAGGGGTAATGTGAGTTATTTCCTTCTTAAAGTCTTTTTTCGGAGTATCGTACATGTGTAGACTGCTGAAAAGGTACATTACACCAGCTCCCTCCTTTAGAAGGGGGGGGGGGGGGGGTATTTCAGCATTCTCATATAGGAAAATGGTTAATGTTTTCGCCGCTTTAGATATCATCGCGGTGATGCACTTTGACCAGGAATGACAACACTATTGGAAAAGGAGAATAGCTGTCGGATATTTAACTGAACAATACGAGGGGTATTATAATATTTGATGAATTATAATATAATAATTTACTGACACTGCAAGGGTAAAACACTTGGCGCTTCAAAGCGGAGTAGCACTCTTGATTTCTTCAGTAGTTAAGTAATTGTCAGCAAAGGGGAAAGAATGAGAAAAAATCGGATAGGTGTTCTTACAGGGGGTGGGGACTGCGCCGGACTGAACCCCGCCATCAAATGGGTGGTAAAGACCGCTTTAGATGAGCGGCTTATGGTGGGAAGAAGGAAACAGTGTGAAGTTGTCGGCATCAGAGATGGATGGGAAGGATTGATTAATATTGAATCATCTATCGTACCCCTTAATGCGAATATTGTCAGAACGTGGGATAGATATGGGGGTACCATGCTTGGGACCTCCCGTACAAATCCATATAATCTCAAGAATAATTGCTCTAGAGTAGTGTTAACCAACATAGAAAAGCTTGAGTTAGATTCACTTGTAGTTATCGGCGGCGATGACACACTTAGTGTTGCCCTTAAATTATCCCAGGAAGGGGTGAAAATCGTCGGTATCCCCAAAACAATTGACAAGGACCTCTGCGAAACCGACTATACTCTTGGTTTTGAGACTGCTGTAGAGGTTATTACCGAAGAGGTTGACCGGTTGAGAACCACCGCCGGTTCCCACAAGAGGATATTTGTGGTGGAGACAATGGGGAGAGACGCTGGTTGGTTAGCCCTAGAGGGAGGAGAATCAAGCGGCGCCTTCATCATACTCATACCGGAATGTGATTTTTCTATTGAAAGAGTAAATGCGCTGGTCACAGAAGCGAGAAGTGCCGGTACCAGGTATGAAATCATCGTCGTGGCGGAAGGAGCTAAGCCAATAGGAGGAACTCAATTTATCAGAGAAACCGGCGAGGATTCTTTCGGACACAAACGCCTCGGTGGGATTGCCGAGTTGCTGGCGGCAGAAATTCAGCAATCCACGAAAATAGAGACTCGTAGTATAAATCTGAGCCATCTGCAAAGGGGTGGGACTCCCTGTGCTTATGACCGTAGAATGGGCCGGTATTTTGGTATTGCTGCAGTTGACCTGCTAGCGCACAACGAGTTTGGTATGATGGTCTGCTACCGAAATGGCAAGATTACCAGTTCACCATTTGAAAACGTAATCGGTAGGATGAATTGCGTAGATATCGAAACGCAGTACGATGTGGAAAGATATAACGGACGCCATACCATTATTGGCAAGGAAGTACGCTCCAGAAAAGTATAATGAATTTCGGATTATTCTGGACAGGAAGGAATGAAGTGATGAATCGAAACAGTTCAAAAGATAAAATGGATTCCGAAAAGGAGACAGAAAACCACAGAATGAGCAAAGGCACATCCGTGCTACCGGGCGAGATTGATGCTTTGGTGAAAGATGCCGTCTTCGGTACTGATGATGCCAGGGAAAATAGCCGGCAGAAAATCCGACAACTGGCTTTGGCACAAGGTGTTATTCCAGCGAGCATTGATGGCCTTTACCAAGCGGCTGGCAAAGGACTATACTCTGGCATCACTGCCCCAGCAACAAACATCCGTGGTATTACCTATGATGTAGCGAGAGCGATGTTTAGTGCCGCTATGAAGGACAAAGTTGGCGCTTTTATTTTTGAAATTGCTCGTTCCGAGATAGGTTATACGTTACAAAGACCGGATGAGTACGCCGTTTGTATACTGGCGGCGGCAATCCGTGAGGGATACAGAGGACCAGTTTTTATTCAAGGAGACCATTTCCAGGTTAACCGCCAGAAATACAGTTTGTCACCGGAACAAGAATTATTCGCTATCAAAGAACTAATACGCGAAGCTGTGAGCGCGGGCTTTCTTAATATCGACATTGATGCCTCTACCCTCGTTGATATGGAAAGGCAAGCCATAGAAGAACAGCAGGAAGAAAATTGCCGGGTTACGGCTGAAATGACCAAGTTTATGCGGGAGATTGCGCCGAAAGGGATAACTATCTCGGTCGGCGGCGAAATAGGAGAAGTCGGCGGGCGCAACAGTACGGTGGCAGACTTGCGAGCCTTTATGAAGGGATACCTCAAAATTCTTGGGCCAAATGTCAGGGGAATTTCCAAAATCAGTGTCCAGACCGGGACAACTCATGGCGGAGTAGTTCTGCCTGACGGCTCAATGGCAAAAGTTGAAATTGATTTCAAAGTTTTGAAGGAGCTATCTCTTGTATCACGAAAGGAATTTGGTTTGGGCGGAGCCGTTCAGCACGGGGCCTCTACCCTTCCCGATGATGCTTTTGACATGTTCCCACAGGAGGAAACGGTGGAAGTGCATCTGGCTACCGGATTCCAAAACATTATTCTGGACAGCCCCATTTTCCCCCAAGAACTACGGGACAGAGTTCACAAGCTTCTTCTGGAGAAATATGCAGATGAGAGGAAGCCAAAGGACACTGAGGAGCAATTCATTTACAAGACCCGGAAGAAAGCCTTCGGCGATTTCAAGAAGGAAATGTGGAATCTGCCGGAGGCAAACCTGAAGGGGATAAGAGATACACTTGAAGAGCGCTTCTCCCTGTTATTCCATAAGTTAAAAGTTACAAACACAGTGGTCATGGTGAACAAGTTCGTAAATTATAAATCCTGATACGGATTCCGGGAATCTCAGGCAATCAAATAGCTGCGGTGCACCTCTCTGTAGTGGCTTGCCACGAAACGTGTGCGGAAAGCTTATTAAGCTATCGGGATAAATAACATGCCTCCTTCAGAACTCCGCTCTACTAGTTCTGAATTCGTCTCAGCCCGTATTGCCTCATAATAACTGTTACCGAAGAGGTAATGGTTGCCTCATAAATACTGTTACCGTAGTGTCTTTATTATTGGCACTATCCTATCACCGGGATGGC
>JAPLHG010000043.1 GCA_026389745.1 Chloroflexota bacterium
GAGGCTCAACGAGAACAATCCCCGCGAGAACATTGAAAGGACATATAAGCTCGTTCAGGAGTTCAACCGGAAATTTAAGGCGCTGAATGGCTCAATTGTCTGTAAGGAACTCATCAGGTGTGATTTAGGCTCGTTGTAAGGACTCGCCGAAGCGCGCTCTAAGGGTGTTTTCTCTACTATCTGCCCCAAGTTTGTAAGTGGTGCCGTGGAAATACTGGAGACTATGCTCCCTACTTATTAAATAGCACCATGACAATATCGCCGTCCTGCACCTCGTACTCACGCCCTTCCATGCGCTTTTTCCCTGCTTTGGCGACGGCGGCTTCACTTCCCAGTTCCGTCAGGTCTTCGTAACGGATGACCTCAAGGCGAATAAAACCCTTCTCCATATCTTTGTGAATTTTGCCGGCGGCTGTGGGAGCTTTGTCTCCCTTCTTGCATGTCCAGGCGCGTACTTCATCCTCGCCGACGGTGAAGAAGTTGATTAACCCCAGAATTTTGTAGGCGGCGTGCATCAGCCGTTCCATGGAAGACTCTGTCAGCCCTAAATCACGCAGGAACTCCCTTTGTTCTTCAGGCGCAAGCTGGCTGATATCGGCTTCATCTTTGCCGCAGACAATGATCATTTCCGCATTTTCCGCATCGGCAATTTGTTTTAAGGCGGTGACGTAGCGGTTGTTAACATCTGCCATGGACTTGATGTTGGCAATATAGAGCACCGGTTTCAGCGAAACGAGGTTACATTCGTAAACACTGGCAATTTCCTGTGCGGTCAATTTTTGCTTGCGTGCCGGCATGCCCTGTTGAATAGCGGCGTAAATCTTTTCGCAATGAGCATTTTCTCGGATGGCGTCTTTATCGTTGGCACGGACCCTTTTCTCCAGACGTGTGAGCTTATTTTGAATTGTGGTACTATCAGCGGCCATCAATTCCAGGTCGATGGTTTCGACATCCCGCACCGGGTCGATGGTTTCGTAGGCGAAGGGGATACTACCGTCTTCGAAACACCTGACGACGTGCAAAAGTGCCTCGACATCCTTGATGTGCCCGAGCAGTTTGGAACCGTGTCCATCTCCCGGGGAAGAAGTCCTAAGACCCGGGATATCGACTACGTCCAGCGTCGCCGGCACTACCTTACGCGGGTGATACATATCCACCAGCTTATTCATACGCTGGTCAGGCACGTTCACCACAGAGCGATTCATCTCGGTGCCGAAACCCGAAGCACCAGCCGCAGTGATGGCGTTATAGATGGTTGTCTTGCCACATGAGAGCAATCCTACCAGGCCACAACTTAAACCCATATCACATCCTTCCTATTTAGTATAGAGTAGGGTGGGTTTCAGCCACCCTACGAGATTATTTAATGTCAGCGTGGTAGCTTTGCAGAGACCTGACCCCGGTTTTACCTTTGCGGTAAGCCGCAATACCTTTAGCGGCAGCAGAAGCGGCGGCGAGGGTGGTAATGTAGGGTATCTTATATTTAATTGCCGACTTACGGATGTAAGAGTCGTCATACTGACTGAGCTTACCGATTGGTGTATTAATGATGAGTTGAATCTCTCCATTCTTAATAGCATCCCCGATATTGGGGCGACCCTCGTGCAATTTGAGGATGTGGTCAGAAGCAATACCACAGGCGGCGAGAAATTGATTAGTTCCCTGCGTTGCCTTGATTTTGAAACCGAGTTCGGCAAATTGTTTCGCTACGTCCAGCACTGCCGGACGGTCATGTTCGGCGACAGTAATCAATACGGTACCCTCTAAGGGTAATGACGGTTTTGCCGCTTCTTCAGCCTTAAAATATGCGAGACCGAAAGAGCTGGCAATTCCCAATAC
>JAPLHG010000121.1 GCA_026389745.1 Chloroflexota bacterium
CACCTGACTCAGGTTAGACAAACTGGCGGAATCAAGATATTTATTTAGCAATGGTTCTATTTCTTCGGCGCGTTTCCCTAATAGAAGCAGTTCAGGAGGAACGACTTTAACAGGCGGTGGTTTGATGAGAGGGACGTAGGACGGCGCACCGCCGGAGGCAGAAGGTATAATCTTATCGACGCCGTCCAGTCCCAATGTGATTTTGATCTGTCCGGCTTTGACCTCAATCTCTCTGTTTACTTCATCTATTCTCACTGCCAGCGCTTCAAGGTTTGCTTCTTTCAGATAGACAGTATCACCCGGAACAATAGTACTATCCGCCTCCGGTTCATTTTCTTTGTCAGCGCTTGTTTGTGTTTGCCAATTTGTGGCTCTAATTTTTTCCTGTACTGAAGCTAATGTCTTTCTGGTACGTTCAATAGTATCCTTTGATTTCTGCTTACGCAGTTCGGTTGCCGCTTGACGTATTTCCCGCTGTAAATCGGCGGCTTCACTCACCACTTTATCTCTGGTTTCCCGAATTACTGCTTTTTCCTTGGCATTTAACTCTTTGAGCTTATTTTCAAACTCGTTTTTCTGTCGTTCGGCATCCTGTTTTACTTTTTCCTGTTCCAGACGGATGGATTGCAGTCGGTCTCTTTCCTCTGCCAGATGAACTAGCAGTGTTTCTACTTCCTGTGTGCCTTTGGAGAGCATTTCCCGGGCACGATTGATAATATCAGCGTCCAGTCCGAGACGTGCCGCCGTTGCCAGAGCATTACTGCCGCCGGGGAGTCCGACCGTGAGGTGAAAGGTTGGTGCCAGTGTGACCGGGTCAAAACCCAGAGAAGCATTCTGTAAACCGGGGGTAATGTGGGCAAATATTTTAAGGTCGCCGAGGTGGGTAGTAGCGACGGTCATCGTTGGTTTTGAGAGGAAGTGTAGCAGAATGGCGCGTGCCAGAGCCGATCCTTCTGCAGGGTCGGTGCTGGTGCCCAGTTCATCGAGGAGTACCAGACTTTTCTCCGTAGTGTTACGAATGATGCGTGTGATATTGCTGATATGCCAGCTAAATGTGGAAAGTGTCTGCTCGATGCTCTGTTCATCGCCGATGTCCACAAAAATTCCGTCAAAAATAGGGATTTGGCTCTTTTCCGAGGCGGGAATGGGTATGCCTGCCAGAGCCATCAGGCTCAGCAGCCCGATAGTCTTGAGAGCCACCGTCTTACCACCGGTGTTTGGCCCGGTGATGACCAGGGTGGTGAAATCCTTCCCAATTTCGATATCTAACGGTACGGCTCTATCACCAAGCAATGGGTGCCGCCCACCAATCAAACGGAGTTTTGCTCTTTGTTCGTTAGTGAAGGCAATTATCTGGGGTTCGACGGCTCTGGCTCTGCGAGCATATTTTGACTTGGCGAAGATTAAATCCAACTCTGCCGAGAGAACAATGTTGCGATTGATTTCAGTCTCATGAACGCCTACCTCGGTGCTCAAAGCCCTGAGAATTCTCTCAACCTCTCGCCTTTCCTCGTTTACCAGTTCCCGCAGTTCATTGCCCTCTTCGATAGTTTCCCACGGCTCAATGAAAATAGTGGCGCCAGTATTTGAGACATCGTGGACAATGCCTTTGATGTCTTTCTTGGCTTCGATTCTGATGGGGATAACATACCTGCCTTCGCGCTCGGTAACGATTGGTTCCTGAATTATTTTTTGTCCAGCGGGTGACCTGATAATGCTTTCCAGACTGCTCATTAATTGATGTCGTTTGTTGCGTACCTGCTGTCTCAGCGATGATAATTGGGACGAGGCTGAGTCTAATATTTCCCCGTTGGGAGAGATACAACTATCTATGCTTTTTTCTAAGGGCTTTAGTTCGGTAATATTCTTGGCAATATCCCAGAGATAGGTAAATTCAGTGGCAAATTTATTGAGGCTCGCATGCAGATGACGGATGCCAGAGAGAGTTTTAGCAATGCCTGTCAGAACCGGCGGCTCCAGAATCTTACCGCGTGCCGCCAGCCCCGCGGCTTCACGGATATCTTCTATTACACCGACCTGAAAATCCGGCTCTACTGCCAGCAGATGGCGTGCTTCTGAGGATTGTTTGAAAAGGTGGGAAATTTCCTCGTAATCGGAACTGGGTTTAAGGGCGAGTGCCAGTTCATGGCTGGCAGGGAAAGAGGTATATCCGGCGAGTATTTCCCTCACCCTGTGAAATTCCAGCATCCCCAGACTTTTTGTGTCCAACTATGTTGCCTCTTATGTGTATAACAGGTATATTGTACCACTTTGATGAATTGTACTCTAAAATCTGTATGTTAGGCGTGGTAGGTCACACATAAGTAGCATTGGCGGTATTTCCCTGAAAAGAATATAATTCAATGTGGTTTCTATAATCGAAAACGTACGATGGTAAGGCAGTAGTAAGTTATGAGTAGTGCTAATAATAAGATTGTCAGAACCCTGCGTTGCAAGCTTCGGAATATACCCGAGACTCTGAATAAACTGACTAAAGCAATTGGTCAGGCAGGCGTTGAAATTGGTAACATCTCTACAATTCACACGGGAAATCATTATACCGTCAGAGATATCGAAGTTACCGTTGCCGATGAAGATGCCCTTAGAAAATTGATAGAGCGGGTATCTGCTCTCAAAGATGTTGCTATCATCCGGGTTATGGATGACGTCCTGAAGCTTCACCAGAATGGTAAAATCAAAATGGTTGGCGCCACTCCAATCAATTCCATTAGTGACCTCAGAAAAGTATATACTCCGGGTGTTGCTGAGGTGTGCAAGCTGGTTGCCGCGCATCCTGAATGGAAGGACCACTATACCAGCATCCCTTATTCTATCGCAATCGTTACCGATGGCACGGCAATTTTGGGATTAGGTAACATCGGGTCAGTAGCGGGAATGCCGGTGATGGAAGGGAAATCAGCGCTGATGTATCAGTTTGTAGGCGTCCGCGGTATTCCTATTTTGTTAGATACTACCGATACGGAAGAAGTCATTGCTACCATAAAACATATTGCTCCCACCTTCGGAGCGATTCATCTGGAAGACTTTGCCTCGCCGCGATGTTTTGAGATTGAGGAAAGACTGGAAAAAGAATTGGACATTCCGGTAATGCAGGATGACCAGCAAGGGACCGCTGTGGTGGTACTTGCCGCTCTCATTAATGCCTGTAAGAAGACCGACATTAAACTCGAAAAGGCAAAAATCGGAATGATTGGTCTGGGCGCGGCTGGCCTTATTACCGGCGAATTCATTTTGCGCTTCACGGACAATCCCACATTGGGGACGGCGAGAACAGAAGCCAGCATTAAGCGTCATGTGGCGAGAGGTGGCATTGCCTCGAACTTCGATGAAATCATGCAGAAAGCAGATATTGTAATCTGCACCTCAGGCGTGAGCGGCTTAATTAAGCCCGCGATGGTGAGGAAGGGTCAGATTATCTTTGCGTTAGCCAATCCTTTCCCTGAAATTACGCCTGACCAGGCAATGGTGGCAGGGGCGACTATTGCAACCGACGGCAGAACGGTGAATAATCTAGTTGGCTATCCGGGAATCTGGCGTGGAACTCTGGATGCCAAAGCGAAGAAAATCAATTGGGATATGTATTGTGCGGCGATTCTGGCAATTGCCAATGCCACGAGTGAAAATGAACTTATTCCCAGTCCTCTCGACCCTAAAGTGCATCTGGCAGTAACTAAAAGCGTTGCCCGGGCGGCTATTGAATCGGGTGTGGCGCAACGTCATCTGGATGAGGACTATTTCGAAGACACAAAATTGGGTTTTCCGTTTGATATGTAGAGTCTAAAGAATTAGTGCAAAGTCCAGATAGATTTGTGCCGCTTGTAAAACCTGAGCAAAACTCACTGATTCTTCGGGTGTGTGGGCATCTTCTAAACGTCCCGGGCCTAAAATGATAGGGTCGACACCATCTGTCCAGAGAACGTTGGCATCGGAGTGGCTGCGGAAGTCCTGTGGTTCCCACGGAAGTGACATTTTTAGGAAAACCTGCTGTAATTTTTTAACCAATGGCCTTTCGTGGGAGATGCTGTAGCCGACATGAGCCTCCTCGAATCTGAGAGTGGCGTCCAGCCCCGGAATCTCTTTGTGGGCGGTGTCTACCAGATGCTCCAGTTCCGTTTTGAGGGTGTCGATTTTTGAATTAGGTGGCAGGTGCAGGTCGATGTATGCCTCGCAGGTATCCGGGACGACAAAGCCACTCGGAAAACCGGAAAGCTCTCTGATGTTATAGACCAAGCCGTGTGTGCTTGTGGTGGCATAAGCTGTAACGCGTAGGAGAAGTTTCAGCATTGTCTCAATAGCATTTTGTCCGAGTTCCGGCATTGACGAGTGGGCTCTCTTACCCTGCGTTCTCACGAGAACTTCCAGATAGCCATAGTGACTTAAACAGACTGTCAGATTAGTTGGCTCACCGACCAGTGACCAGGGAAAGCTATACTCGCGTGCCAGAGTTCTAGCGCCGCTATTGTCTTCTTCTTCACCGACTACCAGAGCGAGCCCAACCGGTGGTAATTTGTCTCCTTGATGGTAGAGTGCTGCGAAGGCTTCTATCATTGCGGCACAACCGGCTTTCATATCAGCAGTGCCTAATCCATAAATGGTGTCCTCCTTTTCGTAAAAACCGAAGTTATCTAGGTCATAGGCAGTGACGGTATCCAGATGTCCCACAAAGCAGATGTCCATCTCCTCTTCTTGCGGCAAGACGAGTAGATTAAAACGATTCTCATCTACTTTCTGTCTGGTGACTGGTAAACCCTGTCCCTTCAGGTACTGCTCGGTATACTCCAGAATCTCCTCTTCTTTCCCGGATGGGCTGTAAATATTTACCAGGTCTCTGAGGAGATTTCTCACTCTTTCCGGTCGTATTCCCGCTGGGACATTATGAGTGTTTGTCAAGGTTTTATTCCTTCCTTGTCTTTCTGGGTGGTTTCTGAAGTGTTTTAGCAAGCCAGATATGCTGGGCGCGGGCAGAGAAACCCATCGCGTTCAAGAACTGAATTGCGCCTTCATTATCGGCATCAGTGTCTGTAATCACCATCCGGACGCCGTCTTTCTGAAAATTATCTTCCAGTTTGTTGTATAGGCGCTGACCGAGATTCGTTCTTTGGAAATCATCGGCAACTCCTATCCAGCTCAGATAGCCATACTTTTTCCATGCCGTACCCTCTTTTCAATCCTATTTGCCAGAATGAAACCGACAATCCTGCCATCCTCGGTTTCTGCTACCAGACAGTACTCGGATTCGGAAGTAAAATAGTCGGTCACTTCATAAGGGTCCCATGTGCGGT
This sequence comes from Chloroflexota bacterium, assembly GCA_026389745.1. Lineage (GTDB taxonomy): Bacteria > Chloroflexota > Dehalococcoidia > Dehalococcoidales > Fen-1064 > Fen-1064. The sequence goes on from JAPLHG010000121.1 coordinate 5,304, forward strand.
AGAGAATGGGGAATTCATCGCTGGTAAATAGTTCTTCTCCAATATGGTAGACAGCGCTGACGTCATCTATCTCCATTTGTCTGATTGTTACATCTACCTTAGGTTTTGTTCCGTTGTCCGGTAGCATGTTTTCCTCCATCTCCCCGATGTTTCTGGGTTCCGCTGCATATCTTTGAAAAATGTTAGTGTCTACTGCGTAATTTTTATGATGCCAGTCAGGTTGAGCCCATGGATAATCATGGTAACGGCGATGGCTACCAGCAAAAGGTTAAAAACCTGAGACACTGCGGCAATACCGCCTTTACCAAAAAATCTGACAAGTTTGTTGCCGATGAGGAATACAAACCACGAGATAAGCAGGTTTGCGGCTAAAGATAACAGGATGATGTAAATAGGGTACTCGGCGGCAAGCAAGAGCAGGGTAGTGATGGTTGCCGGTCCAACAATTAGCGGGGTACCGATGGGGACAACAGCTATCATTTCTTCCTTGATAACATTGACCCATCGACCGGCTATCAGGTATCTGACGGCTAGAACCAGTAAAATGATGCCGCCGGCGATAGCGAAAGCGCCTACTGAAATACCCATCACATCAAGGATGAACTTGCCGAAGAAGAGGAATATTAGTCCGACGATAGTGGCGGTGACGAGGGCGAGATTAATCAGCCGGCGGTGTTCTTTGGAGGTCATCCCTTCACTCAGTGACATGACGATGGGCAGGTTCCCAACCGTATCAATCACGATAAAGAGAGGTATGAATGTCAGGACAAAGGAGTCGAATAAACTTTTCATTCTTGATAAACCTGCCCTTTTGATTTGTCAGATTATTGTTACCGGAGTCTTTTGATGAATATCACCAAATCATCACCCGGGGCATAGAAATCAGGAATCTGACAGATGTTCTGATAATTCAGGGTGTCATAGAACCATCTGGTCTTATTATATTCTGGTTTGCCTGATGTCTCAACAATAACCAGCCGCCCGCCCATTCTTTTGATATCGTCTTCGGCGTGTTTCATTAAGATGTGGCCAATACCATGCCCTTGTTTCTCGCGAGCGACTACTATCCAGAAGATATCCCATGTGCCATCCGTCAAAGGGGTGAGTCCGTAGCAAATATAACCGCCTATGCTACCACTAACTTCAGCTACATAGATGTGATAACCTGAGGACGGTGGGTCGTCCAGATAGCAATCGATCAACTCCTCGGCAACTGTTACTTCGTGGGGTAAGAATTCGGGAGTATTGTGTAGAATACCCATAACTGCTGGCTTGTCGCCAGCAGTTATGGGGCGGATGCTGGTTGTACCCACAAGTTCCTCTCTAAAGCTAAATGAGTGATTTTATCGATGAATTCAGCGTAGGTCATACCAGCCGCTGCTGCCTGTCGGGCGGCACCTGTACCTG
>JAPLHG010000030.1 GCA_026389745.1 Chloroflexota bacterium
CGGTCATGTGAATCTACTTCAGACCGATGGCGGTCCTGAATTCAAGGCAGATTTTAAGAGTAAGGTGCAGTCATTCTGCAACCGCCATCGCATCGCCAGACCTTACCGCAAGAACGAACAGTCTTACATCGAGAGCTTCAACCGGACGGTGCGAAAAGAATGCCTGGGCTGGCAGAATTATCGTCTTAAGGATTTGCCAGAATGTCAGAAGATGGTAGAATTATTCCTGGAACGCTATCATTATCACCGGCCTCATATGGGGCTAAGAATGAAGACACCACTCAGAAAGGAGGATGAGTGTCGGATTTCTACGGAGAACTAAGCGGGATGTTGACACACTGCTACTAGCTGTGGTACTATAACTATTTGTGCTCGCTTGTTGGTTAATGCAATAGCGCATTACCCGGCTAAGTTCAATCGCGACGGTTTATGTTGAAGGATGAGCTGAGGCTCATCCTTCCAGTTGTAGGGGATGATAGGAGAATATACTTGCCAACGATTAACCAGTTAGTCCGCAAGGGCCGCAAACCAGGTGTGGGCAAGACCAAAGCCCCGGCTTTGCATTATAACTATAACGCTTCAAAAAACAAGACGAGTTGGGGTGGCGGGTCTCCTCAGAAGCGTGGGGTCTGTGTTCAGGTGAAGACAATGACTCCGAAGAAGCCTAACTCAGCATTGCGGAAGATTGCCAGAGTGCGTCTGACCAATCAGATGGAGGTCACTGCCTATATTCCGGGCGAAGGTCATGAACTTCAGGAACACTCGGTTGTTCTAGTTCGTGGCGGTAGGGTCAAGGACCTGCCTGGTGTTCGTTACCACATTATCCGCGGAGCACTGGATACCACTGGCGTGGCTAAACGGCGTAGGGGCCGTAGCAAGTATGGCGCCAAACGGCCTAAGGCTGGGGCGGCGGAGACTACTTAGGAGGAACGATGTCACGACGTGCTCATGTTATTAGAAGAGCTGAAGTAATGCCTGATGCAAAATATCAGAGCTTGACTGTTTCCAAATTGATAAACAGGATTATGAACCGCGGCAAAAAGAGTATTGCCGAAGCCGTTGTTTACGGCGCTTTAGAAACGATGGGTAAGCAAGGGTCTAAGGACCCGGTTACGGATATGGAATTAGCGATAAGGAATGTTACTCCTCAACTCAAGGTGAAATCACGCCGGGTTGGGGGTGCTACTTACCAAGTACCGGTCGAGGTGCCGCCTCAGGTGGGTATGTCGCTAGCATTGCGCTGGTTGATTGATGCCGCCAGGGCCAGAAGTGGCAAGTCAATGGCGGAAAAGCTGTCTGCTGAACTCAGTGATGCCTCAAAGGGCCAGGGGACGGCGGCTAAGAAGCGCGAGGATACGCACAAGATGGCTGAGGCGAACCGAGCTTTTGCCCACTACCGGTGGTAAGAAGGGGAGGTCTGCTATTAACCCGTCTGTTGCTATAAAGGATAGAGCTATGTCCAGAAGTTTTCCTCTGGAAAGAGTTAGAAATATGGCTATCATCGCTCATATCGATGCTGGTAAAACTACGCTTACCGAGCGTATTCTCTATTACACCGGTGTTACCTATAAAATAGGTGGGGTAGATGAAGGAACCACCGTGACCGATTGGATGGAGGAAGAGAGAAAACGTGGTATCACTATCACGTCGGCGGCCATTACCTGCCAATGGCGTGATTACCGTGTTAATATCATTGATACCCCGGGACATGTCGATTTTACCGCCGAAGTAGAAAGATGTCTCAGGGTGCTGGATGGCGGTGTAGTGCTATTCGATGCTGTTCAGGGTGTTGAGGCTCAGTCTGAGACGGTCTGGCGGCAGGCGGACCGATATCATGTACCGAGAATTTGCTTTGTGAACAAGATGGAGCGGGTTGGTGCCAGTTTTGACCACACAGTGGGGATGATTGAAGGGCGTTTACACGCCAAACCCTTAGCTATTCAGATACCTATGGGTAGTGAAACTTCTTTCCAGGGCGTGATTGATTTGATTGAAAATAAAGCCTATAGCTCGGATGGGGATAGAGATGAATCCGTAGAGGAGATGCCCATCCCTGAAGTATATCGGGCTAAAGTTGAGGAAGCCCGGCATAATATGATTGAACGACTCGCCGAGTCGGATGACCAGATTCTCGCAAGTTATCTTGATGGTGTTGAGCTCAGCGCTAATGAGATTAGAGCCGCCATCAGAAGAGCTACCATCGCTGCTAAATTGGTGCCAGTTCTCTGTGGCAGTGCCCTGACAAATAAGGGTGTCCGATTATTACTCGATGCCGTTGGTTACTATCTGCCATCACCGTCTGATATGCCGCCGACGCAAGCAGTGGATTACAAAGATAATACTGAGGTTATCCGTCAGGCTAAGGATGAAGAGCCTTTCACGGCGCTGGCTTTCAAAGTGGTTACCGACCCATTTGTAGGTAGGCTGGTTTATTTCAGGGTTTATTCCGGTGAAGTAAAGGCGAGTGACCAAGTTTTCAATACCACTCGTGGTAAGACAGAACGCATCGGTAGATTGTTCTTAATGCACGCTAATCGGCGTGATGAACTAGAGACGGCAGATACCGGTTCCATTGTATCAACGCTGGGACTCAAGAACACCTTTACCGGTGATACTCTAAGCAGTCAATCTCATCCGGTACTTTTGGAGTCAATAAGATTCCCTGAGCCGGTTATTTCAATTGCCATCGAGCCCAAATCACGGGCTGACCAGGACAAGATGGGCGAGGGCCTGAGAAAACTTTCGGAAGAAGACCCCACCTTTAAGGTGAACTATAATGAGGAAACAGGGCAGATAATAATTGCTGGCATGGGTGAATTGCATCTTGAGGTCATCAGCCATCGATTGCTCAGTGAATTTGGGGTCAGTGCCAATGTGGGCACACCTCGTGTTGCTTATAAAGAAACCATCACTTTACCGGTAAAAGCAGAAGGTAGATTCATCAGACAGAGTGGTGGCCGTGGCCAATACGGAGATGTCTGGCTGGAGATTGAGCCGACGGGACGCGGTAGTGGCCTTGAGTTTGTTGACCGTCTTAAAGGTGGAACAATTCCCAGAAATTATGTCCCGGCAATAGAAGCAGGCGTCAGAGAAGCACTGGAAGTCGGAGTAGTTGCTGGCTACCCGATTGTTGATGTTAAAGTAACTGTCTTTGACGGCAGTTATCATGAAGTAGATTCATCGGATATAGCTTTTAAGATGGCGGGTTCCATGGCTCTCAAGAGCGGCGTTCACAAAGCAAAACCCATTATTCTTGAGCCGATTATGAAAATGGAAGTTGTCACCCCCAAAGAATTTCTGGGTGATATTATTGGGGATGTCTCCTCCCGACGTGGACATATTGAGTCTATTGAAACTCATAGTGAGATGTGTATTATTCAGGCGCTCATCCCATTGTCTGAAACCTTCGGTTATGCCACGAGTCTGAGGTCGCAGACACAGGGTAGAGCGACTCATACCCTTGAATTTAATAGTTATCAGGAAATACCCGCATCACTAGTAAAAGAAGTGGCAGATAGAGTAGGAATGGCGAGATAAATATGCCTAAACAAAAGATTCGTATCAGAATAAAGGGTTTTGACCACAAGGTCGTTGATCAGTCGGCACGGCAGATTGTGGAGACTGTTGAGCAGACAGGCGCTGTGGTGGTCGGTCCAATACCGTTACCCACCAGAATTGAGAAATTCAGCGTCATCCGTGCTAGTTTTATTGATAAGAACTCGCAGGAGCAGTTTGAGATCCGCACCCACAAGCGCTTGATTGATATTGTGGAGACGACTTCCAAGACGATTGACTCTTTAACCAAGCTAAACTTACCTTCGGGGATTGAGCTGGATATAAAGCTGTAAAGTAGATTAATTTACCGGGATGGAAGGGATGATTCCAGGAATTATCGGTAAGAAAATTAGTATGAGCCAGGTTTTCAGCGATGGCGGAAAAGCGGAAGCTGTGACCGTGATTGAAGCTGGCCCATGCATTGTCACACAGGTAAAGACGTCTGCCAAGGAAGGATATAACGCTGTACAACTCGGCTTTGGCACGGCGAAAAAGCTTACTAAGGCGGAGCAAGGGCACCTGAAAGAGTTAGGGAAATTCGGACAACTCCGTGAATTCAGAGTGGATGATACGGCGTCGGTTAAGCTTGGAGATAAGGTTGACGTTAGTCAGTTCCAAGCAGGTGATGTTGTCAATGTCGTTGGTGTCTCTAAGGGTAAAGGATTTGCCGGTGTGGTCAAACGCCATGGTTTCCATGGTGGACCTAAAACACACGGGCAGACCGACCGACACCGCGCTCCGGGCGCTATTGGCGCCACTACCTCGCCGGGAAGGGTGCTCAAGGGTATGCGTATGGCAGGCCATATGGGGCATGAGCAGGTTACAGTCAAAGGCTTGAAGGTCTATAAAACTGACCCCGAACGTAATCTTCTTTTAGTCATCGGAGCAGTGCCTGGCAATAAAAACGGATTGCTCTTAATAAGTAGAGCGAATAAGAGGAAGTAGGGAAATGCAGGCTCCAGTATATAACCTTGCGGGGGAAGTGGTCGCTAATATTGAAATAAGCGATAAGGTATTTGGCGTGCCTTTTAATGAAGCGTTGGTACACCAGTCTGTGGTCAGACAGCAGGCGAATGCACGTCAGGGTAATGCCAGTACTAAAACACGCGGCAATGTTGCCGGAAGTACCAGAAAGCTTTACAAGCAGAAGGGTACCGGTTCCGCACGTGCTGGCAGTATTAAATCACCACTGCGCAGAGGCGGAGGCATTGTTTTCGGTCCCCATCCCAGAGATTATCATCAGGCGATGCCTAAGAATATGCGCCGATTGGCTTTGAGGTGTGTTCTTTCAGAGAAGTTAACCGGTGGTGGCCTGAAGATTCTAGAGTCACTCACCATCGATGAACCAAAGACAAAGAAGATGGCTGGTATTCTGGATGCGATGAAGGTAGAGACAACCGCGCTGGTAGTAACTTCTGCGGCGGATGCCAATGTCGTTAAATCGGCTCGTAATCTACCCGGTATCAAAACATTACCTGCCAATTTATTGAATGTTGTGGATATTATCTCTCACCAAACTCTTTTGATGGAAGTAGCGGCAGTGCGTAAAGCGGAAGAGCTGTGGGGAGAGAACTCATCTGGAGAGAAAAGCAATGCAACTGTATGAAGTACTCAAACGTCCTCTGGTAACGGAAAAGAATGCCACACTTCAGGCTGGAGGAAAGTATGCCTTTGAGGTGAATAAGGGCGCTAATAAGATGCAGGTAAAGGATGCTGTTGAGGCAGCCTTTAAGGTTAAGGTAACGGCGGTAAATGTAATTGCCATGCATGGCAAGGGCAAGAGAGTGGGTAAAGGAACAATTACTACTCCATCATGGAAGAAGGCGGTTGTTACTCTCAAAGCCGGCGATAAAATCGAACTTTTTGAGAAGGTATAGAGCCAGCAAGGGGATTTAGATGGCAATAAAGGTATATAATCCAACTTCTCCCGGCAGACGGGCAATGAGTAGCCTCACCTTTGAGGAAATTACCAAAGAGAGGCCTGAGAAATCGTTGGTCGTCTTCAAAAAGAAGATGGCTGGTAGAAATAATCGTGGTAAAGTTACTGTGCGCCACCAAGGCGGCGGCGTAAAGCAGTTACTGCGGATTATCGATTTCAAGAGAGACAAGGTTGGAATTCCGGGCAAAGTTGCTGCCATTGAGTATGACCCGACTCGTTCGGCAAATATCGCTCTGATTTATTATGTTGATGGCGAGAAGCGTTATGTAGTAGCGCCGGTTGGGCTGCATGTCGGTGATACAATAATGTCTGGTGTTGAAGCGGAAATAAAGGTAGGCAACACCCTGCCGATGAAGCTCATTCCCACCGGTACAATAATACACAATATTGAATTAATTAAAGGCAAGGGCGGTAAGCTGGTGCGGAGCGCTGGTGGTGCGGCTCAACTCTTAGCTAAAGAGGGTGATCAAGTTCATGTACGTCTGCCTTCGGGTGAAATGAGACTCGTTCGATCCGAATGTACGGCAACTATCGGGCAAGTAGGTAATATTGAACACCAGGGAATCAGCCTTGGGAAAGCGGGGCGGAAGCGTTTAATGGGATGGCGCCCAACTGTTAGAGGCTCCGCAATGTCACCTCGCGACCATCCACATGGTGGTGGTGAGGGTAGAACTCCGATAGGTATGCCGGGTCCTAAGACTCCTTGGGGCAAACCAGCGATGGGTTATAAGACGCGGAAAAAGAAGTATTCAGACAAACTGATTATCAGGCGTCGGGGGAAGAAGTAAACTATGTCAAGATCAACTAAAAAAGGGCCAGCAGTTGATGCGAAGTTGCTAAAGAAGGTAGCAGTCAATCGCGGTAGCGAGAAGACGGTCATCAGGACGTGGTCTCGTTGGTGTACGATATTGCCTGAGATGATAGGACTGACTATCGCCGTGCATGATGGCAGACGACATGTGCCGATTTATATCACGGAAAATATGGTGGGGCATAAGTTGGGCGAATTTGCTCCGACCCGTACTTTCAGAGGGCATACTATTAGGGAAGAGGTCGCCCCTAAGAAAGCCCCGACTGAGGTTGCTACCTAGGAGATAAATGGAAGTAAAATCCATAGCTAAAAACACAGGAATATCGCCGCGCAAGATGAGAGCGGTGGTTGATTTGGTGCGCGGCAAGAGTGTGGAAGAAGCGCTAACCATACTAAAGTTTGCATCCTCACCGCATGCCCGTGTTGTCGCTAAAGTGATAAAAACGGCGGTGGCTGATGCTGAAACAGTGCACAATCTTTCGGCGGCGAATCTGAAGGTTGTCAGGATTTGTTCTGATGAGGCGACGACACTAAAAAGATACAGAGCGCGTTCTCGTCATCGTGTCAGCCCGATACTCAAACGTTCCAGTCACATCACTGTCGTTGTTGGTGAACAGGAGGCTTAATGGGACATAAGGTTCATCCCGTTGGTTTCAGGCTAGGTGTCATAAAACAATGGGAAGCTAAATGGTATGCTGACCGTCATTTTGTCAGTTATTTACAGGAAGACTTAAAGATTCGCAAGGCAATACGGTCAGTGTACCCTGAAGCTGGAGTCTCTCTTGTAGAGATAGACCGTCAGGCGAATAATGTTGCGCTTACCATCCATACTGCTCGCCCCGGTATTCTCATCGGACGAGGCGGACAGAGAGTGGATGAGATGCGGGCTAACCTTGAAAAACTCATCGGGAAGAAAGTGCAATTAAATATCAGAGAAATACAGCAACCCGAATTCGATGCTTATCTGGTGGCGAGGTCGGTAGCCGAGTCGATGGAGAGACGTGTTTCTTACCGACGGGCTTTAAAACAGGCGTTACAACGCTCTATCCAGGCGGGAGCCAAAGGTATGAGAATCCGTGCGGCTGGGCGGTTGGATGGAGCTGAAATTGCTCGTCGTATCACAATGCACGAGGGACGTGTACCTCTGCACACTATACGTGCTGATATTGATTATGGTTTCACTGAAGCCAAAACTGTTATGGGCAGAATCGGGATAAAAGTTTGGATTTATAAAGGTGAAATTCTACCGGAGAAAGAAGAAGCTGAATCTGCTGAGACGGCAGCTCAACCAATAGCTGTTCCTACTGCGGATATAAAACCAGTTGAGGTGATAGAGGAGAAACCATCACCGATTATAGAATGGCCTGGCATAGAGGTAGCGATGAAGTCAACTGTGGCAGTTGGGGAAAAACCTGCCAAACCGGTGGCAAGAAGAGCCCGTAAATCTGTCGTGGAGAAAGCTCCAAAAGCGGTGGCAGAAATGCCCCCAGTCCATACTAAGGAAGTACAGCCTGCCAAGCCGGCGACAAGAAGAGTACGCAAGCCAGCAACCGAGAAGGCAGAAGAATCTGCCGCAGAAGTGAAGGCAGAGGAAAAGCCGAAAAAGACGGCAACGAAAAAGGTTAGTCGAACATCAAGCACCGCGAAAACTAAAACTGCAAAAGCAAAGGAGTCCCCTTCGGCTGAAGTAGCTGAGACAGGCACTGAAGCATCGTCAGCGGATAAGTAGGGAGATAAGGAATGTTACAGCCAAAGCGAGTTAAGTTTCGTAAATTTCATAAAGGGCGACGGAAGGGCACTGCCCATTCCGGTGATGTTGTTACCTTTGGTGATTATGGGTTACAGGCAGAGGAAGCGGCTTGGTTGACGGCACGACAGATAGAAGCCGCTCGCCGCGCTATTACTCACTATGTTCGTCGCGGTGGTAAAGTATATATCCGTGTCTTCCCGGACAAGTCAATTACTAAAAAAGCGGCGGAGACCCGCATGGGTTCCGGTAAAGGAGCTCCTGACCATTGGGTAGCGGTAGTAAAGCGCGGAAGAATAATGTTTGAAATGGGTGGTGTTGACGAGGCAACTGCTAAAGAAGCAATGCGTCTCGCTTCAAATAAGTTGCCAATTGGTGCCAAGTTTATCACCAGGAAGACAAGCGGTCTTGCCGGTATTGCTAAGACCAAGGAGTTAGCGGCCGTTGAAAGTTAATGAATTTCGGGCTTTGAGCTCTGAAGAATTGACCAAGCAGCTTAAGGCGGCTAACCAGGAGTTTTTTGACATCCGCCTGAAGGCAATCACCAAGCAGTTGGTGAACCATAGGGAGATTCCGAGGGCTAGAAAGAAGATTGCCAGAATACAGACGTTGCTGAAGGAAAAAGAACTGGGTGCACAGTAGGCGCTCTGTGAATTCTTGGCGAAGAAAAGGTTTAGTCTATGACAACAATACAAAAGAGTAAGATAGGGCGGGTTCTGAGTAACAAGATGGATAAGACCTTGGTGGTACTGGTCGAATCTCATCGGAATCACCCTTTGTACAAGAAAACTATCAGAAAAATGACTCGCTACAAGGTTCATGATGAAAAAAATGAGTGCGGGATAGGCGACACTGTCAAAATTGCAGAAACACGCCCTTTGTCTAAAGAGAAGCGGTGGCGTGTGGCTGAAATTGTTAATAAAGCGGCTGCAATTGAAGTTAAGCCGGAAGAAATAGCTACCCCAGTCGTGTTGACTGGGATAAAAAAGGCGATGGCTGAGGTCAAGGCTGAGACTGCTGATGGAACTGCTGAGGCTGAATCGTTAGAAGAAAAGAATAAATAACTCTTGGGGTAAGATGAAGTGATTGAGATATTCACCAGATTAAAAGTAGCAGATAATACGGGGGCACGACAGCTGATGTGTATCAATGTGCTTGGTGGCAGTGGCCGCAGATATGCTCATGTCGGGGATGTCATTGTGGGCACTGTCAAAAAAGCTGTTCCCGGTGGCTCGGTTAAGGCAGGCGATGTCGTCCGCGCTGTAGTCATTCGCACTATCAAACCTCAAAGGCGTCCTGATGGCACCTATATCAGGTTTGATGACAATGCAGCGGTGATTCTCGCCGAAAAAAATAACCCCAAGGGAACACGTATTTTCGGTCCGGTTGCCAGAGAATTGAGAGAGAAGTTGTTTACCAAGATTCTGTCTCTGGCACCCGAAGTATTGTAAGGGAGATAGGCGATGAAAATTAAAAAGGATGATAACGTCCTAGTTATCGCCGGTAAAGATAAAGGCAAGAAGGGTAAGGTGCGCTTTGTGTATCTGAAAGAGCGCAAGGCTCTCATTGAAGGTGTCAATATGATAAAGACACATAGCAAGGCGAAAGCGCAGGTCAAACAGGCAGGACTCATTGAGCGGGAAGCCCCGATTGATTTATCCGATGTGATGTTGCTATGTAGTCGCTGTCACCATCCGACCCGGGTCGGTTTTAAGGTTCTTGATGACGGCAGTAAAGTAAGAATCTGTCGCTCGTGCGGTGAGGTTATTGAATAATGGCTGGTTTGAAAGAAAAGTATCGTAAAGAGATTACGCCCAAGCTTATGGAACTCAGGGGCTATAAAAATGTTATGGAAGTGCCCCGGCTTGATAAGGTAGTGGTTGGTATTGGGTTAGGGGAAGCAATAGTCAATGCCAAAGCTATGGAAGGAGCCGAACGGGATTTGCCGACTATCACCGGACAAAAGCCCATCATTACTCGTTCCAAGAAATCAATCGCTAACTTTAAATTAAGAGAGGGCATGCCCATCGGGTTAAAGGTGACTTTACGTCAACAGCGTATGTATGATTTCGTCGACAAACTGATTAGCGTTGTCCTCCCTCGGATGCGTGAGTTTCGGGGGTATCCCCAGGAACTCATTTGATGGACGCGGTAATTATACACTTGGTCTCAAGGAACAGACTATCTTCTCCGAGATAGAATATGAGAAGATTGATAAAGTACGGGGATTGGAAATAACAATCGTTACTACTGCCAAGACTGATGAAGAAGGTCGATTATTGCTGGAATTGATGGGTATGCCATTCAGTAAGGATTGATGGAGTTATATGGCTAAGAAGTCAGAAATTGCTAAATGGAGACGTACTCCTAAATTTGAAGTGCAACAGCACAATCGGTGCCAGGTCTGCGGCCGTTCGCGTGCTTATATGCGTCGATTCGGTTTGTGCCGAATATGTTTCCGGGAACTTGCTCTGTCGGGCAAGATTCCTGGCGTGAGAAAGTCAAGCTGGTAACAAGGATATTGTTCGAAGGGGGGAAGGGTGACTATTTCTGACCCAATTGCAGATATGCTGACTCGAATACGCAATGCCACTATGGTAAGGCATGATTCGGTGTTGATTCCGTCCTCTAAACTGAAGCTGGCAATTGCCAAGATTCTGAAAGAAGAGGGTTTCATTGCGAATTATGAGATTGTCCGTGGGGAATCTCATAAGACCATTAAGATTTACATCAGATATCAGGATAAAAATCAGCCATTTCTTACCGGGCTAGAGCGGGTGAGCAAGCCGGGCTTGAGAATATATGTTGAGAAGAAAGAGATTCCCCGTGTTTATGGCGGCATGGGAATAGCAATCCTTTCTACTCCCAAAGGTGTAATGACCGGGAAGCAAGCTTGGCGGCAGATTGTATGTCTAGAGTAGGGCGTTTACCGATACCAGTGCCCAAGGATGTAGTGGTGAAGATTGAGAATGGCGAGGTTATCGTGAAGGGGCCTAAGGGTGAACTTCGCCGCATTCTTGGGATTGATATATCGGTTAGTATGGAGAAAGATGAGTTAATTGTCGCGCGTGCCAATGATAACCGTGATATCCGTGCTCTACATGGTTTGACACGTGCTCTTGTGGCTAATATGATAACGGGAGTGACGAAAGGTTTTGAGAAGGGAATAGAAATTGTGGGTGTGGGGTATCGAGCGCAGAAGGCTGGCGATAAGATAATGCTTAATGTCGGGTATTCACACCCGGTAGAGGTCGTACCGATGCCCGGTGTTGCTCTAACAGTTGAGGGTACCACCAAGGTAAAAATCACAGGAATTGATAAGGAAGTGGTTGGGTTGATGGCAGCAAAAATCAAAGCAATCAAGCCTCACGATGCCTATAAGGGTAAGGGCTTAAGATATGCCGGCGAACAAGTTCGCCTCAAGCCGGGTAAAGCGGGTAAGGCAATCGGGAAGTAGGGGGAAGAGTAAATGGCAAAGTTTAACCGCAAGCTAGCTCGCACCAGGCGGCACACTCGTATTAGAGTGAGGGTACAGGGCACAGAATTCAGGCCTCGTCTGTGTGTTTTTCGCAGCCTGAGTAACGTTTACGCTCAGGTGATTGATGATACCAAGGGACAGACTCTGGTTTCAGCTTCATCGCTTGATGAGGAAATAAAAAGCACCGCAGATGGTAAGAAAAAGGTAGACATTTCCAGGCTGGTGGGCACTCTGGTAGCCAAGCGGGCTATGGAGAATGGTATCACTCAGGTAGTTTTTGACCGCGGCGGCTACAAGTATCACGGTAGAGTTAAGGCTCTTGGTGAAGCGGCTCGCGAGCAGGGATTAAAGTTTTAGAGGAAAATAAATTCAGGATAGATGAGTATGGCACTAATCAACAAGATAGACCCAGCAGAACTGGCACTGACAGATAAACTGGTTTACGTGAACCGGGTAGCTAAGGTGGTGAAGGGGGGCAAACGTCTCAGCTTCAGTGCCTTGGTAGTTACCGGCGATGGCGTTGGTCATGTAGGGGTTGGGCTTGGTAAGGCAAAGGAGGTGCCGGTAGCCATTAATAAAGCGGGTGCTTGTGCTCGTAAAAATCTTATTACGGTGTCCCTTGCGGGGACAACTATCCCTCATAAAATAGAGCTTAAGATGGGGGCGGCGAAGATTTTACTGAAGCCGGCGGCGCCGGGTACAGGTATCATTGCTGGCGGCAGTATGCGGGTAGTGCTGGAATTATCCGGCGTCAAGGATATTCTGACCAAATCTCTAGGCACTTCTAATAAGACTAACGTTGCTCGTGCCACCATCCTTGCCCTAAGCAAACTCAGAAAACCGGCGGAGGAGATTGCTAGGCGGAAGTCAGCCGTTGAGCAGACTGGGGAGGTAGTAACCAGTGGCTAAGTTACGTATTATCTTGGTCAAGAGTGGTATCGGCTATAAAGAAGACCAGAAGCGAACCTTGAAGGCTCTGGGGTTTCATCGGTTAAATCAAAGTGTCATTCGCGATGATTCGAGGGC
>JAPLHG010000084.1 GCA_026389745.1 Chloroflexota bacterium
CTTCTTTGACAGCAAAATCATCGATGGGGGAGTGAATACTCTTCTGGTACAAAGGGTTATTGTGCGTGATTTCTTCAGCGGGTTGTTATCGTTCGACAAGAAGGGTGTGGATGGAGCGGTAAACGGCGTGGCCGACACGACATTGATTGCAGGCAAGACAATGCGGAAGGCACAGACCGGGCAATTACAGTTCTACGGCTTAATCATTGGGCTGGGTATCGTAATCCTAATTGCCAGTCTGTTTATATTTGGTTAAAAGGTAAATACTTGTAGGGGGTAGAGGATTGAACTTTAATTATATTTCGCTGATAATTGCCCTCCCTGCGTTGGGAGCGATTTTGATCGCTATTTTGCCCAAACTACAAGCAAAATCAATTAAATATATTGCGGCTATTTTTACTTTTATTCCTCTGGTTCTGTCTATCTTCCTGTTCATCAATTTTGACAGGTCATCAGCCATGGCTGGAGTGATGCAGTTTGAAGAAAAGATATCCTGGATTCCTTTAATTAATGCCAATTACCATGTAGGTCTTGATGGCTTAAGTATGCTGCTATTTTTGTTGATGTCGATTCTTGGTTTCCTGGTCGTTTTAATTTCGTGGAAGATAGACCTCAGGCCAAGGGAGTACTTCGCGTGGCTGTTGGTTTTGGAAATGAGCATCTTGGGCGTGTTTGCATCTCTTGACTTCTTACTCTTCTTCATCTTCTGGGAGATAGAGGTGGTCCCGATGTTCTTCTTAATCTCTATCTGGGGTTCCGGCAGAAAGGAATATTCCGCCATCAAGTATGTTCTTTACACTTTGTTCGGCAGTGCTATGATATTAGCCGGCATACTCTGTCTGTATTTCACTACCGGCAGTCTCAGTATGGTCGATATCACCCGGAGTGGCATCGGCTCATTTTTGCCTGTCATCCCGGCAGCGCTAATGTTCTTCCTGTTTCTCGGTGGTTTTGCCATTAAGCTCCCTGTCTTCCCATTTCATACGTGGTTACCTGACGCCCATACCGACGCCCCGACAGCGGTGAGCGTGGTGCTGGCGGGGACTCTACTAAAGATGGGCGGTTACGGGATGATACGTGTCTGCGTCTCCATTTTCCCTGATGCCGCTCGTCAGTTTGCCCCAATTCTGCTGGGCTTGGCAATGGTCAACGTGATATATGGAGCGGCGGTTACTTTGAAGCAGACCGATATAAAGCGACTGATTGCGTACAGCAGTATCAGTCACATGGGGTTTGTGTTATTGGGTATTTTTTCTTTGACTCAGGTAAGTCTGACAGGAGCCACCTTACAAATGTTCAGTCACGGACTTATCACTGGACTCTTGTTTGCCACTGCCGGCATAGTTATGCATAATACTCACGAGCGCGATATCAACAAGCTGGGCGGGCTGGCGCGTCAACTTCCGATTATTACAGTAATCTTCACAATTGCTGGCTTGGGGGCAATGGGTGTACCCTCTACCAGCGGTTTTATCGCGGAATTTATGACCTTCCTGGGTAGTTTTCAGAGTGCTGTTCCAGTTGCCAGGATATTTACCGTAATATCCATACTGGGTATCTTGCTTGGAGCCGGATATATTTTGTGGTTGTTACAGCGGGTGTTTTACGGTGCCCCGCTGGACAAATACAATGGCACTAAGGATGCAGACCGGCTAGAAAGAGTATACTCGGCTGTCTTTATTGTTCTGATATTCTTAGTTGGTGTTTATCCTTCTATACTGACCAATGTTATCAAGACAGGAATTTCCCCGATAGTGAGATTAATAGGTGGGTAAGAAGATATAGAACCGGATAGAACTGTAATCGCGCGAGAGGAGTAAGTTTTTGAATCTTGAGTTAATAATACCAGAGCTAAGTCTGCTTGCCTGTGCAATTGTGATAATTTTGCTCGACCTTTTTCTACAGCGAAAGGGATGGCTGGCAGTAATTAGCTTAACTGGCCTGGTAATAGCCGCTGGTTTTACCATCGCCGCCTGGGGAAACAATCCTCAAGCTATCTTTAACAATATGCTAACAGTGGACAAATTTGCACTGTTCTTCAAATTGTTGCTCTTAGCTATTTCCGCCCTGGTTATTTTAGCCTCCGTGGACTATGTCTCCAAATTTGCTCGATTTCAGGGTGAATATTATGCACTGGTACTGGTATCTACCCTGGGCATGATGCTCATGGCAGGGACAACAGAGCTCATCTCTATTTTTATCTCCCTTGAATTAACCAGCATATCCCTTTATGCGCTGGTGGGGTTTCTGAAAGACCCTAAGTCCACCGAAGCCTCGCTGAAATATCTGTTGCTCGGGGCAATAGCCTCAGCCGTACTACTGTATGGTATGGCATTCATTTTCGGCTTCACGGGAAAGACACAACTGGGAGACATTGCTCAAGTTGTCCAGGCTACCGTTTCATCTGGCAGTCCGGCTAATCCCGGACTTATACTGGGGGTAGTGCTGCTAATAGCAGGCCTGGGATTCAAGATTGCCGCTTTCCCCTTCCAGATGTGGGTTCCCGATGTTTACGAAGGAGCACCGACACCCATTACTGCCTATCTCTCTGTGGCTAGTAAAGCCACCGGCTTTGCCATCATTCTTCGTATTTTCTACTCTGCATTTAACCTTCCTGCATGGTTAAGTAATGACTGGGGAATGATATTCGCCATTCTTGCAGCAATAGGAATGACGGTAGGTAATATCGTTGCTATCCCTCAAGTAAACATCAAGCGTATGCTGGGTTACTCCGGCATAGCCCAGGCAGGTTATCTTATGCTGGGCATAGCCGCAATGGGGCTCTCTACGAGCAATGGTATTATGGGACAGAGCAGCCTTATATTTTTCCTGACGGGCTATGCCGCTACAAATATGGGGGCATTTATTGCGGTTATTGCTATCTCTAACAAAGTGGGTAGCGACCTGATTGAAGATTATGCCGGCATCGGGAAAAGGTCGCCATTACTGGCTTTAGCCTTAACCCTGTGTCTCATTTCTCTGACCGGGATTCCACCCACCGCTGGTTTTATGGCTAAGTTCTACATTTTCAGCGCTGCGGTACAGCAAAATCTGTTGTGGCTGGTTGTCATTGCCGTGTTGAACAGTGTCATATCAGCCTACTACTATCTCAGAGTAGTAAAGGTGATGTGGTTCAATGAGCCTAAATTTGAGGGAAGGGTATCCTCTTCCGGAGCGCTACGACTGGCTCTTCTCCTCGCCTGCCTCGGTGTTATACTGCTCGGCGTTATCCCTGACTATGTAATGAAGCTCACTGAGATTGCCGCCAAAATTCACATCTTTTAAATTGACGTTAATGCCAAGCTACCTATAAACACAGCTATTTTACATTTTTCATCTTATCTAAGGCGGCTTGAGTATCTCTGATAAGAAGATACCGATGTAAGACACACCGGCTTTAACCGACAGTATCACCTGTCCAAAAGACAATGTGGCGGTGGCATTTACTTTTATACCTTCATTTTCCAGCTGCTTCATTACTCCATAACACGGAGCGCCATCGGCCGTTAACTGTAGAATCTTTATTACAATGTTACTCGCCCAACGCGTAAACTGTCCTGCCGATGATGCAACATACGCAACATGAGCCTCCTCCCGTGCTTGAGCAAGACTGAAGAACCATTATTTACAGGATAAAAGAGGGGGAAGCAGAAAATACTTCCCTCTTTTAGTTCCCTAACCCTATGCGTTTTTACCTATTTCTCGTCTCAACTTGCCAGGTGTGCTTGTCATCGGAGCGGATACCGCTCACTGCACAAACCCTGATATCATCGCCATTATAAGTAGCCTGCGAGATATCGAACAGATACTCCGCCAGTTCTTTGGCAGTTTTACCTTTGAATTCTATTTTAGCTAAACCTGAAGTTGGGTCAAACGATTCAGGACTTTCCAGACTGCCCTTATAAGTGGAAACGCCGGTTAATGTCCCAGATTTCGGCTCAACCAAGAAAGCTTGGGCAGGTATGTCATGTCGCTTAATCCCTGCTAAAAATACCGGCTTGCCTTCAGCCCCATTGGTTACCACACCAACAATTCTAGGAGTACGGAAACTATCCGGCTCAGCCTGGGCACTATCGAGTAGCTTCTCCATAAAATCTTTTGTGGGTAGAGAATTGGTATTGAACAGGAGCTTATAAGTCTCAAAAATAGCTTCCGTCTGAATGCCATTGCTGACGGTAATGATGCCATTGTTATTATCGTATTCCAAGCCTGTGTAATGTCGCAATGGGTCATAAGGTTGGTTTCCGATTGGTCCGATAATGATGCTACTATCGAGAGGTGTTGCCTTTCTTTCTCGGCTAGCCGGACTGCGGCCGGTTACCAGATAAGCCACCGCGGGACTGCCGCTGACTGTCATACCAACGAATAACTGTCTTCCGGGATAGGGACCATTGGGATTCACTGAATTCACTCCTTTATCTGATAAAACTACTGCTGAGATTATTTTATCAGATTTCCTCTTTAGTGCACAGGATTGTGTCCTCTACTTACTTCTTCTCTTTCCATCACCCATCGCTTTGGCGTGCATCTCCTCCATCAGTTTTCCGGCTTCAGCCACCGTCGTGCCCAGAGCAACGACCCCGCGGTTTTTGAGAACGAAATACCTGGCACTCTTATCCAGTTTAACCAGCCTGACAACTTCCTGCACCAGTTCCTGAGAGTCGATGGGTTGCTCCATATCTATTGATGGGAACCCTAGTTTATCTGCCGCTTTTAAGACAGTGCTGTCGTGTAGATGGAAAATAGCACTGACCTCAGGGAGAACTTCATAAATTCCGGAGTGTAGTAAAGTTTCTACTGACGGCGTTACCTGTCCCTTCACATAGACCGAGGGTCTATTGAGTCCGAACACCACTCCCCTAGTTTCAACAATTGTATCCCTTGTCAGGTTACCAATAGTAGCTTCACTACCCGTGATAATAAAGCCGAGTTTAGTTCTGAAACTCAAATCGCCTTCCGCTCCCTGAACCATTCCTAATTCGTGAAATCTTTTGCCCCACTGAGCCAGCTCATCAATACGAGCATCATTGGGAGAATCCCTATCGAGAAAAACTGAACTGAACGAGACGCGGGTAGTTTCTGGCACTATAACCTCCTTGGCTTTTCTATTTTACTTTTATTCGACAAACAGCGAGAAACTTCCTCATAAAATACGAAGGGTACCGAAAAAAGAATACCGCTTGCCAGTTAAGGTGTCAATACCAATATAAAATATGGTAATATCTACTTTATTTTGTATGGAGGGGAATTATGGTAAATGGATATGAAATCAATGACCTGGTAAAGGAAGAATCATGGCACATGTTCCGCATCATCGGGGAAATGGTCGAAGGATTTGATAAGCTTGCAGGTGTAGAACCTGCCGTGACAATATATGGTTCAGCTAGAATCACCCCTGACAACGAACTCTATGCCCAGACCATAGAAATCGCCCGCCGATTAGGCGAGTTGGGCTTTTCGATTATTACCGGCGGTGGTCCTGGCATTATGGAAGCCGCCAATAAAGGCGCCACAGAAGCCGGTGTGAAATCAGTAGGACTCAATATTGAACTGCCAATAGAGCAA
>JAPLHG010000039.1 GCA_026389745.1 Chloroflexota bacterium
AAGTATGTACAAGAGTCCTCCCTAGCTTAATATAAGTATGTACCCTGCATCCCGGGGCCACAAACCTCTCGGGGAGGTATTACATAGGTATGTTAGTGCCAGTCTACTAATCTAATAGGAGGTAACTGATGGCACTTGACAAGTGGGGTGGGGGGGGGGGATAGAATGGTAGCCTGAAAGCGCACTAAAGTAGTGGATACTAGTAAACTAAAGTGTACCAATGAGGTGTATCACATATGGAAGTCAAGCAACGCAAACCTCAAAATCTGGGGGTCCTGCTGATTGATTTCAGTCCAGTTGTTCGTGAGGGTCTGGGGGCTATCCTGACTAAAGACGAGAGAATTAAAGTGATTGGAGATGCTCTAGACGAACATCAAGCTCTTCAGTATATTAAACGAGCAAGCGACCAGGGACAGCCTGTCCACGTTGTGTTGACCGAGACTCGGAGCGGTAAAGTGGATGGCGTGCAAGCCACGAGACTTATCAAAAATGAATTCCCAGATGTAGCTGTCCTGGTGCTGACGGAGAACCCCAACGATTCTTATGTAATTGACGCCATCCACGCTGGTGCGGGGGGATACATCTTCCTCAAGGACATGACGCCGGAATTGTTGCTACAGAGCATCCATCGTGTGGTCGAGGGTGGTACCCAGATGACGACGGAATTGCTGCACACTGCCGTGGATAATTTAATTGAAAATGGCCGGAAGACGCTTGCTGAGCGCACAACCGAGGGGGCTCACCTCACCGAGAGGGAAGTCGATGTGCTGAGGCTCATGGGAAACGGGGACTCAAACAAGGTAATCGCCGAAACCCTGAGTATTACCCTGGACACTACCAAAAAACACGTGCGAAATGTTATCGATAAGCTGCAGGCACGCAACCGCACCCATGCGGCTATTATCGCGGCCCAGGCAGGTATCGTGGGCAATCCTATTAACGGTATCACTCAAGCCAAATCTGAGCTAGGGTCAGTTACCTGAGGGTCAGGCTGCAGTGATAAAATCTAGAAAGACTTTACTCCGAGATATCACAAGGACATTTTCTGCCGAAACTATATCGGGCTGAACCTCGCTGATTAACCTTAAAAAGGAATACAATAACCCCCCACTTCTCACTCAAAGAACGGCCTTTGTCCTTCTGAGTATGCGTGGAAAATGGTTGACACGGGGCACATCCAAGGACTTTAATGCAACCTTCAGGGTATAAGTCACTTATGTCTTTACCCGTAAGGCT
Source organism: Chloroflexota bacterium (assembly GCA_026389745.1). GTDB lineage: Bacteria > Chloroflexota > Dehalococcoidia > Dehalococcoidales > Fen-1064 > Fen-1064. The sequence goes on from JAPLHG010000039.1 coordinate 1,237, forward strand.
TGTAATGTTCGCACAGATGAAATCGCTGTCGTTGTTCGCTTCATAAGCATATTTACATGTTTCATCAATATCAATATCAGCGACAACGGGTATGCCGGCCTTTATCAAACCACGTGTCAGCCCGCCTATTCCACAGAACAAATCTACTGCCGCTACCTTCAAGTTAACCATCACTCTCTTTTGGATTATGTTATCACACCTTGCGATAGATGCCAATATTTCGTCCGGGTTCTCTAGTCGGACTTCTAAGCGATAAATGTCCCAATACCACGTCTTCTTTCATCGCCACTTGTTATATAGCAACGATACTTCTTGTTGGGCAACATTCAGCGAGATAGTGAAGTCACAATACATCTTTTTGTTCAACGGCCAACTAAAGGACTATGAAAAAGACTACGGGAAGACTGGCGATGATTGCAACCAGGAGCATGATAAACGCCCTTGTCCGGGAGATAATAAAGGAGAAGGAAAAGTTGACCCGGGTGCTAGGTCGTTAACCTAGAAGGAAAACTTGCAGTATTATTATGATTTGCAGAAAGAAACCGATAAAGAAAATCTGCGTCGCCTGGTAATGGGAGAAGGGATCAAGTCCGATTTCATGACTTATTCAAAGTTGTCAAAATAGTTTGTTAAGCTTTTGCGACGTTCCGTTCCGTTAGTGCTATAATTACGTCGGGATGTCTGATTTCTTGTACTCACGATTATCCTTCTGGAGAAGAGTTTATACTTTGGTGTATAATTCGTGCTTAAGGGGAGCAGAATGAAAAAGCGACGCGAAATATCCACTGCCGTACAACTATCTAAGGTTCCTACCGGTATAGAAGGTTTTGACGATATTACTCTGGGAGGCCTGCCTGCCGGACGCATAACCCTTCTGTTAGGATTGGCTGGCTCCGGAAAGACAATATTCGGTCTGGAATTCCTCGTCCGGGGAGTACGGCAGTACGGCGAGCCCGGTGTTCTCATCAGCTTCGAGGAAACGGAAGAGGAGTTGGTTGTCAACTCCTCTTCCTTCGGCTTCAATCTCCAGGAACTGGTTTCCAGCGGGAAGATGGCGATAGACAATATGTCGATGAAGCCCGGTGAATTTATCGAGGCAGGCCGATATGACCTCGATGGACTGCTGGTCAGGATTGAGCACGCTGTCAGCAGCGTTGGCGCCAGGAGGATATTGCTGGACGGTATTCCGGCGCTCTTTTACGGGTTTTCCGATGAATCGGCCGTTCGAGACGTACTGGTACGCCTCTATGGTTGGTTGAAAGACAAAGGGCTTACCGCAGTGGTTACTGCGGAGAGTGAAACGGATATGATCCGCCACGGGCTGGGCCGTTCCCTTCCAGATTGCATTGTTCTACTCACTGAACGAATAAGCAACAATTTCGCTACCCGCTATCTTCATGTGGCGAAATACCGCGGCTCTTCTCACGGTGCAGGCGAATTCCCTTTTCTGATCGGTGAGAACGGCATCTCCTTGATTCCTGTCACCTCGATACAACCCGCGTATGAAGTGTCTTCAGAACGGATAACCACGGGAGTCCCCCAGCTTGACAAAATGCTAGGAGGACAGGGCTACTACCGAGGGAACAGCATTCTCGTCAGCGGGGAGGCCGGGACAGGCAAAACCAGTCTGGCAGCACACCTGGCCCACGCCAGTTGCCAGCGCGGCGAGCGCTGTCTCTATTTCGCTTTCGAGGAGTCAGAACATGAGATCATACGGAACATGTGCTCTATCGGCATCGACTTCCAGCCGTGGCTAAAGGAAGGCCTCCTCAAATTCTGCTCATCAAGAGCAACCATGT
>JAPLHG010000122.1 GCA_026389745.1 Chloroflexota bacterium
TTAGGCAGGCCCACTGCCGCTGACAGCGGTTGCCATATCAAGAAAGCGTTCCTCGTCAACATAGAACTCTCTACCCATCACTCCAAGAATGTTCCCTGCCGCTTTCTTCTGCTGGTCGGTAACTTCAGCGGTACTTGTCCAGACAGTAACACCCTCTCCAATCTGAGCAGGTGTGTTGGGCATCGCGCGGACGAGTGACTTGTGATTGAGTCCTTGTTGGAGGGTATCGATTTTAGCGCCGGCGATGATAGAGAGCACCATCTGATTCGGTTTGATATTGCCGTTAAGTTCCGTAATCACATTGGCAAGTGTCTGCGGTTTGACGGCGAGAATGATGACGTCGGCATTTATAATAGTCTGCCGATTATCCGATAGGACACTCACAGCGTATTTCTGAGCAAGATACTGCCGCCGTGGTTCACTGATGTCGCTGGCAATTATGTCCTTTGCGCTGGCTAATTTTTTATTCAGCACTGCCGCAAGCATCACCTCACCCATATTTCCGCCGCCGATAAAAGCAATCCTCATTTCCCCCCCATTCGTTGTCATTTTCGGGCTTGACCCGAGAATCAAAAACCATACTGTTATTCCCGATCAAGTCGGGAATAACAGTTTTGCCCACCACCACGAGATTCTTCGTGCGCCTGCGGCGTACTCAGAACGACATCAGGTTACTTCACTACGATATTTACCAGTCTACTGGGAATGTAGATGATATTAACTATTTTATTGTTCTGGGTATAAGGCTTCACCCGCTCGCTGTTCTGAGCCAATTGTTTTGCCTCATTTTCTCCGATTGATGCCTGGACACTGATGCGGTCGCGCAGTTTGCCATTCACCTGAACGACCAGCGTGATTTCATCCTCTTTAGCCAGCGTCTCGTCCCATTTGGGCCAGGATTGATTATGGATACTATACTCGTGTCCCGTCCGATGCCACAACTCTTCGGCAAGATGTGGCGCGGTGGGTGCTAGGAGTATGATGAGTGTCTCGATGCCCTTTTCCCAGTCTGAGGCAGCAACTGAGCCGTTCCCCCTAACCTTTATGAGGAAATTCGTGAACTCCATCAGCGCCGCAATCATCGTGTTGAAACGCAGACGGTCCATATCACCGCTGACCCTTTTGATGGTCTGGTGTTTGAATCGCTCCAATTCTCTAGTTGCATCAGCATCGATAGTTTTCGGTTGATATTCCTCCAACACTAGATTCCAAACACGGTTAAGCCACCGGCTGATACCGCTGATACCGGTATCAAACCACTCGCCGCCCTGTTCCCATGGCCCGATGAACATCATATAGGCACGCACCGTATCGGCACCCAGTTCATTGACATACTCGTCGGGATTGACGATATTGCCTTTGGATTTGCTCATTTTCTGATGGTCGGCGATGATGATGCCTTGATTGAAAAGTTTGATAAAAGGTTCACCAAAGTCAATTAGCCCCATGTCTCTGATTGCCTTGGTGAAGAAACGGGCATAGAGCAGGTGCATCACGGCATGTTCCGCCCCGCCGGTGTAGATGTTTACAGGCATCCAGTATTTAATTTTCTCAGGGTCGAAGGCGGCTTTGCCATAGTGCGGACTGCAGTAGCGTAGGAAATACCATGAGGAGCACAAAAAGCCGTCAATGGTGTCAGTCTCTCGTTTAGCGGGGCTGCTGCACTTGGGGCAGGTAGTATTGACGAATTTTCCATTATACTTCAGGGGTGATTCCCCAGTTGGTTTGAACTCCGCTTCCTCCGGCAGTAAAACAGGCAGGTCTTTCTCCTGCACAGGAACAGTGCCGCACTTTGCGCAATATACCATTGGGATGGGTGCCCCCCAATATCTTTGGCGTGAAATTAACCAGTCTCGCATCCGGTAACTTATGGTTCCCTTACCCCAGTCTTTTTTCTCTAGATAGTCGGTAACAGCTTTGGCGCCTTGCTGACTTGGTAATCCATCGAACTGCCCGGAGTTGACCATGGTACCGTCTCCAATATAGGCGTTTTCTAGTTCTTCGTCTTTCCATTCTGGAGAAGCGATTACTACTTTGATGGGGATATTATATTTCTTAGCGAAGGCGAAATCACGCTCATCGTGCGCTGGTACTGCCATTACGGCTCCTGTCCCATAGCCCAGTAAAACATAGTCTGCAATCCAGATGGGGATTTTTTCTCCGGTAAGTCTGTTGGTCACATAAGCGCCAATGGAAACGCCATCCTTTTCCTTTTCGGCGGAGAGGCGTTCTATCTCAGTGGAGCGGCGAGTTCTAGCAATATATGCCTCGGCCTCTGCTTTTTTGTCAACCGAGATTAGTTTTGCCACCAGCGGGTGTTCTGGCGCTAATACCATAAAAGTAGCACCGAAAACGGTATCAGGTCGGGTGGTGAATACCTTGATTTCCTTTTCTGTCACACCGGGATGGTCGAGGGCGAAAGAAATCTCGGTGCCGTAGCTCTTGCCTACCCAATTTCTCTGCATTAGCTGGATGCGCTCGGGCCAATCGATGTCTTTGTGCTCCATCAGTTCATCGGCATATTTGGTGATGCGGAAAAGCCACTGCTCCAAATCTCGTTTGACGACTGGGGTTTCACACCTCCAGCAAAGTCCGTTTTCTACCTGCTCGTTAGCCAGCACTACCTGACACTGCGGGCACCAGTTTACAGGCGATTTGCTGCGATATGCCAGACCGTGTTCATAGAGTTTCAGGAAGAACCACTGTGTCCATTTATAGTACTCTGGTTGGCAGGTAATGACTTCTCGACTCCAATCGTACATCGAACCCATGCTCTTGAGCTGGCGGCGCATGTTCTCAACATTCTGCATGGTCCACTTATAAGGATGGATGCCGCGCTTGATGGCCGCATTTTCGGCAGGTAGCCCGAAGGCATCAAAACCCATGGGATGCAGGACATTGTAACCCTGTAACCGCTTAAAGCGCGCGTAAACATCCGATGGCGCCATAGCATACCAATGTCCGATGTGAAGGTCACCGGAGGTGTAAGGGAACATCGTCAGGGCATACCATTTGGGCCGAGAACTATCCTCTTTAACTTCATAGAGCTTGTCATCAGCCCATTTCCTCTGCCATTTTTTCTCGATTTCCGGTGCGTTATACTTGTCTGTCATTCCTCCGCCCTATTTTCATAAATTGATTTCAATATAACAAAAAAGCCGTCCCTGTGGGGACGGCTCCTCTTTACTCATGCGGAGACGGACCCACTTAACGGTCTGAATATGTGATAGTAAGTGCGAGAGATAAAAGATGTCCGTTCATTAACAGGTAAAATATCATAACTGGTGATTATTGTCAATAAGAGTTAACCGCCGGTTATGATATTATTCGGCGGTGATTGCCAAGGAGATAATTCTTGCAAGAAACGGCGTAATGCATTTATAATAAAACAACTAGGAAATAAGGCAGGGAAGGCCTGCTACAAAGAGGAGCGTGTCGAAGTAAAAAATGGCTGAACCGGTAGAAAAAGGGATTACCTCCATGCAGGAGGAGAAGAGGGTTTTCAAACCCCCGAAAGAGCTTAGCAAACAAGCTTACATCAAAAGCCTGGCCCAGTACAGAAAGATTTATCAA
>JAPLHG010000078.1:0-13648 GCA_026389745.1 Chloroflexota bacterium
TTCCTTCGGTCTTCGGTAACACTAATTTTGAGGCAACGACCCCTTTCTTGGTAACACTAATTATGAGTCAATGCGCTGGCTGGTTTTTGTCATTCAAAACCTCTATACTTAAACAGCAGACAGGATACAAATTTAAAATATGCCAACCAATACTTTACTTAAAGCCCTTACCGAAGGCGGTGTGGGCAGTCGCCGTAAAATGGCAGATGCCATCAAGAAAGGGAAGATCAGTGTCAATGGGACAATTGCCGAAAACTTCCGCCAGCCTGTGAATATTGATACCGACCATATTCTATTAGATGGACAATCGTTTAAACTGAAAGCAGCGCAGTCCATCTATCTTATGTTAAATAAACCGGAGGGGGTCCTCTGCACTACCAGTGATGAAAGGGGCAGGGGAACCATTCTGGATATTCTGCCCGAAAAGTACCGCCATCTACGACTCTATCCTGTAGGGCGGCTGGATATGGACAGCACCGGGTTACTAATTTTGACTAACGATGGCTCGCTCACCTACCAACTAACGCATCCCAGATTCGAGCACGAAAAAGAGTATCTGGTGCAGATAGAAGGCAGACTTCAGCCTCAGGAAAAGCAGAGGCTAGAACGCGGTGTCAAACTTGAGGACGGGATGACCCATCCCGCGCTAATAAAAGAAATGCATTCATCACCATATAATTACAGCATCACCATCCACGAAGGCAAAAAACGGCAGATACGCCGTATGTTCGCAAATCTTGGTTACCGTGTTATTGCCCTGAAGCGTATCAGAATGGGTAATCTGATTCTAAGCAATCTTAGAGAAGGCGAAACCAGACCACTGACCGGGCGTGAAATCAAATCTCTATTGAAATGAGGCATCCGCAAAATGCCGGGAGATTCTGGATTTACTTATTTGAGTTTCGCAGATAGCCCTGAATGGCTAGTTTGAGTTCAGATACCAACTAATTCCCTGCCGAATCGGAGCAGTTTCTGCACCCGCTCCGGTTTGTCAGTCTCGGCATAAATGCGCAGAATTGGCTCTGTGCCGGAGAACCTGACAAGCAACCATGAATTATCTGCCATGATAAAACGAAAACCATCGCGAGTATCTATTTTGACTACTTTAATATTTTCAATGCTCCTGGGGAAATTATTGCGCACACGGGCAATGATACTCTGCCTTTTTCCCTCGGGGAGATGTAGGTCGATGCGGTCGTAATAGTGTTCTCCTACCTTGCTGTAAAGATAATTCAGTAATTGTGATGGCGTCTTGCCGGCTTTGACCATAAAATCGAGGAAATAGAGCCCGGCAGGTATCGCATCCCGCTCAGGAATATGCCCGCGGAAGCCATAACCGCCGCTTTCCTCACCACCGATGATGGCATTCTGAGCAAGCATCACAGGTGCGACATACTTGAATCCAACCGGAGTTTCAAAGACGGGTGCCTTGTAAATTTCGCCAAGACGGTCAATCATACTGGTGCTGGTAAGAGTCTTGACAAGGGCACCACGCTCACCCCGGACTTCCAAAAGATATAAACTCAGTAATGCAAATACTTGTAACTGGGTGAGAAAACGGCCTTTTTCATCGATAATACCGATGCGGTCGGCATCGCCATCAGTCGCTAAACCTATATTTGCCTTCTGCTCAACTACCAGAGACGAAAGATTTTTCAGATTGACGGAGATAGGTTCTGGATTGATACCGGGAAAAGCAGGATTACGTTCACCATTGATTTCCGTTATCCGGCTTGTACCACCACTAAGGAGCGTCTTGAAGTAACCTGCGCCCACACCATACATAGAATCGACTACTATTTTCAGCCCAGATTTTCGTAAGCCATCAAGGTCAATAAGCTTGCTGATGTCGGCAAGATACGCGGGAGTTAAATCGAGGTACTCTACTGTTTTTTCTTTTACAGCCTGAGCCATGGAGATGGAGTTCATCTTGCCTGCACTAATGGCACGGGCTATGTGCTTTTCAACTTCAGCGGCAGTTTCCGATGAAACACTGGCGCCGGTTTCCTCGCGGAATTTGAAGCCGTTCCACTTCGCCGGGTTATGGCTGGCAGTGATGGCAATCCCACCTCCGGCTTTCTTACTGATAACTCCGAAAGAAACAAACGGGGTAGGAATAGCTTTAGAAGAAAGGTAAACTTTGATGCCATTACCCGCCATTACTTCTGCGGTGGTGGCGGCAAAATCCTCGGAGGCAAAGCGATAGTCATAACCGATGAACACGCCGCGACTGGCCAAGCTCTTTTGTTTCAGATAGTCAGCGACACCCTGAGCACAGAAGCGTACATTGGCAAAGGTGAAGTCCTCAGCAACCACTCCCCGCCAACCGTCAGTGCCAAATTTGATGGGATTGTTCTTCGCCAATCACTCTCACCTTAATACTCTCCCACATTGGGGAAGAGAATTATTTTTTACTCCGAGGGGCTAACCGCCCCACTATGACTCCCTTTAGTAGGTAAGGATTTAAAACAATTTGCCATTCTGGCGTAGGCCAGAATCCAGAAAAGATTTATTCTGGATTATCAGGCTTGACTCGATAATGGCATCTCTATTTTGATAATTTATAATTTCAAAATTTGAATTTGTTTGGTATTTCGGGTTTATGATTTAGTGTTTTTCTTCCCGAAAGCTTCTTTTCTCAGGATTTTGGCTTTATCTGTTTTTTCCCACGGCAGGTCAATATCAGTCCGCCCGAAGTGACCATAGGCAGCGGTCTGTTGGTAAATAGGACGGCGCAGGTCAAGGTACTCGATAATTGCCGCCGGTCTGAGGTCGAAATACTTATCAATCAGCTTCAATATAACCTCATTCTTAACCTTCCCGGTATCAAAGGTCTCCACGGATACGGACAATGGTCTTGCTTTACCGATCACATAAGAAATCTGAATTTCCAGCCTATCTGCCAGTCCAGCCGCTACCAGGTTCTTAGCAATGTAACGCCCCATATAAGCGGCGGAACGGTCAACCTTGGTAGGGTCTTTACCGGAGAAAGCCCCACCGCCATGCCGGGCAATACCACCATAGCTATCCACCAGAATCTTACGACCGGTGAAACCCGTATCGGAGGCAGGACCGCCAATGACAAACCTGCCGGTGCCATTGATATAGAACTGTGTATCTTTATCAAGCAATTTGGCAGGGATAACCTTCTTGATAACCTTCTCGATAACGTCTTTCTGGATTTGTTCATTGCTGACATTGTCATCATGCTGAGCGGCGATAACGACGTTGGTGACGCGCCTCGGCTTGCCTTTGCAGTATTCAACTGTTACCTGTGATTTGCCATCAGGTCTGAGGTAAGGGATAATCTTCTTTTTTCTCGACTCGGCGAGTCTCAAACAAAGTCTGTGGGCTAAAGCAATCGGTAAGGGCATCAGTTCCGGAGTCTCGTTGCAAGCAAACCCGAACATCATCCCCTGGTCACCGGCGCCTTCCTTATCGAACTCATCAATCTTCTTCTTTTCCCGAGCTTCCAGGGATTTGCTGACACCCTGAGAAATATCAGGAGACTGTTCTTTGATACCGGAAATCACACCGCAGGACTGGTAGTCAAAGTTGTAGCGAGGGTCTGTGTAGCCAATACTTTTGACAACCTCGCGAACAATCTTCTGAACATCCACATAACATTTTGTTGTGATTTCCCCCAGCACCACTACAAGCCCGGTGGTAACGGCAGTCTCGCAGGCAACCCTACCGTAAGGGTCTTTTGCCATAATTGCATCCAGTATTGCATCAGAAATCTGGTCACAGATTTTATCGGGATGTCCTTCTGTTACCGATTCTGAAGTAAGCAGATATTTGGATGACTCTGTGAAACAATTTGCCATTCCTTCTCCTTTCTAATCTAAGTGCCTTCCTGCCAGCTGTTCAGGTATTCCTGTTGTTCTGGCGTAAGAGTATCAATTTTGATTCCCATAGAATCAAGTTTTAATCGGGCGACATTTTTATCAATTTCATCAGGAACGCTGTAAACCTTTTTCTCCAGCTTGCCCTGATTTTTGACCAGGTGCTCCATGCAGAGCGCCTGGTTGGCAAAACTCATATCCATCACACTGGCGGGATGCCCTTCTGCGGCAACGAGATTGATGAGTCTGCCCTCTCCAAGCAAATACAGCTTTCTCCCATTCTTTAAGGTGTAGCGCTCCACAAACGGGCGAATCTCCTCCTTCTTTTTAGAGATGCCCTCCAGCGCCGGAATATTGATTTCAACATTGAAGTGGCCGCTATTAGCTAAAATAGCGTCGTCTTTCATCGCTTCGAAATGCTGTTTATCAATTACATTCTTGTCACCAGTAATGGTCACAAAGACATCACCGAGTTTCGCCGCTTCCGCAATGGGCATCACTTCAAAACCATCCATCACAGCTTCCAGCGCCCTAACCGGCTTTACTTCGGTAACAATCACACGGGCACCCATCCCTTTAGCTCTCAAACCGAAACCATGCCCGCACCAACCGTAGCCGCAGAGAACGACAATTTTGCTTGACCATAGAATATTCGTGGCGCGAGTGATACCATCCATGGTGCTTTGCCCGGTGCCGTAGCGGTTATCGAACAGATATTTGGTTTCGGCATCGTTAACAGCAATGATTGGATATTTCAACGCTCCAGCTTTTGCCATACTGCGCAAACGAATGACACCTGTGGTCGTTTCTTCTGTCCCACCGATGATGTTTTTGATAAGAGCCTTCCGTTTGGTATGCAGAGTTGTGACAAGGTCAGCGCCATCATCACAAGTGATTTGCGGCTTATAGTCAAGAGCGGTATTGATATGTTTGTAATAGGTATCGCCATCCTCTCCCTTGATAGCATTGGTGGGGATACCGCACTCCACCATTGCGGCGGCAACATCGTCCTGGGTGCTGAGCGGATTGGAGGCGCAGAAAATAGCATCTGCACCGCCGGCTTTTAAGGCTAATGCCAGATTAGCGGTCTCAGTGGTAATGTGGAGACAGCACGCAATACGAATACCCTTGAGTGTCTTCTCTTTCTTGAACCGTTCGGTGATGAGCTTGAGCACGGGCATCTCACGCGCCGCCCATTCAATCCGATTTCTCCCCGCTTCAGCCAGTGTAGGGTCTTTGACATCATAATTTTTCTTACTTACCATTAAGACTCCTAAATACGGTTAGTGCTGGAACTGCTCGGCGACCTCAGGCGGCATTACTACCGTACCCATAATGATAGGTTTCTGATGGCAATCACTACCGCCGGTGGCAATGAGCTGGTGCTTGCGGACAAATTCGAGGTAGTGCGACACGGTTTTATTATCGTGTCGTGGGTGCCAGCATTCCACACCGTTGATATATTCTAGCATATTTTCGTAGATGATTTGCGTCTGTTGTCCCAAATCCTTTGCGATGGTTACAAGAGAGGTTCCACCAGGGTCGTTAGGATGGGCAAGGACTAAAATACCACCGGCGCTCCTGATAATTTTAGATGCCTCGCTAAGAGACAACGGGTATTTGGGGACATCGCACTTTACCAAATATCTGTCAAAGGCTTCCTGTATATCCCCAACAATGCCTTTCTTGACCATATAGGCGGCGATATGCGGTCGTCCGAAAGCGCCGTCAATACTGTCCCTGATATTCTGCATATCCTTCTCGGTAAATTGTGCTATACCCTCTCTGGTAAACTCAACGTTAATCTTTTCCAAAATCTCATGCGCCCGTTTTCCCCGGTGTTCCCGCATCAACTGGAGTTTTTCCTGCAATGCTTTGTTATTGATGTCAAAATCATACCCCAGAAAGTCCAACGAAATGGGTTTGCCTGCAGGTGGCTGAAAGGTAACATTCAATTCTACACCGGTAATATATGAGATGCCATATTCTTTCGTCAGCACAATAGCTTGCCCCTGAGCCTCAAGGGAATCGTGGTCAGTGACGGACATCAGGCTAATGTTCCGCTTTTTGGCTTCTTCGATAACCTTTTCTACGGACAGAGCGCCATCGGAACCAGTACTGGTGTGAATGTGCAGGTCAATTTTCATCACGCTCTCTTAACAATCGCTGTGAGATACAGACTCTCGACCTCACCCGTGGTAGTATCAACAATAAGGTGCATGACTTTGAGCTTCGGAAATAACTTCTTAATGTCATTGAGGCCAACCTTCTCAAATTTGGCTTTGTTATTGAGATACGCCTGCTCGGTGAGGGCATTGGACTCATATTTCTCTTTGGTACGTTTTAGAATACGCTTGATGGACACTTCCTGTAGGCAATCAGTCTGGAGAATAACCAGTGTTTTATTGTTTTTGTCGGCAACTTCAGCGGCACGTTTCCTGAGTTCCTGCGTGATAAAAGTGGCATCGAGAATCACGCTATTGTTCTTTTTCAGAGTTTCATCCGCTCGACGGAATACTTCGTCATAGACAGAAAGCCGATTGTTCATATTTGCGGCGACTTTTTCGTCGAAGACATCCTTCCCCTCCAACACCTCCAATCTGATAATGTCCGACCTCAGCATCGGGGTGCCTTTGATTTTGACGACTTCTTCGCTGGTCTCTGTTTTCCATGTAGCCGGTAAACCGGTAGTAATCATCAAAAAATTATCGCCTAATTCTTCTTTCACGAATTTCAGAAACGGCTTTTTCATCTTTTTACTCCGTTTGTCATTGCTTTTATTACTCTATATACGATTCCGCCAGCCTAAAATACTGTTTAGCATCTTTCAACGCCTTGTCTTTATCCTCAACTGAGACGAGCGAATCACTAAGTTTGAAGCCGTAGACCTTCCCTCGTACATAGGCAAAATAGCACTTGTAGAAATTAAGTAACTTCGGCAGTTCTTTATCACCGCTCTTAGTGACATAGGCGGCAACAAATTGGCGCGATAGTTCAGAATGTCCCCAGTAGTCTAAATCCATTGATAAGAAGGAAACCTCTGCCGCTACATCAACATAACGGAAGCGGTTGTTAAACTCGATGCAGTCGTAAATGCAGATGCCATCGGTAAAACAGATGTGTTGAGCATGAAGGTCGCCATGACAGTCTTTGATTTTACCATCGGCGACACGTTTGCGGAATAGCACTGTTTTGTTCTTGATAAAATCACGTGTGTATTGATTGATTCGCTGGTATTGTGCAAAAGAGATAGTTCTGCCGATATAGCTTTCTGTCTGGCTGAAATTCTCCTCAGTGTTGAAGGTTATGGCATCAGTAGTACCGAACTTGCTGATAACCGGATTAGTCTCCGCTTGATTATGAAATTCGGCGACCTTTTCCGCTACCAGAGTAATCATTTCGGTTGTGACTCGATTCTTTGCCAGCAGGACATCCATCATGCGGTCTTGAGGGAGACGGCACATCTTGACAGCGTATTCAATCGCCTTGTCTTTACCACCGAGGACAATCTTGCCTCTTTCAAAAGTGATGGGCACCACACCCAGATAGACACCCCCACACAGACGGCTGTTGAGCTTGACTTCCTGCTCGCAGAAGTATTTTCTATTGTCCAGTGTGGCGTAATCCAGATAGCCCAGGTTCACTGCTTTCTTGACTTTGTAAACGTAGCCATCAGCCAGGAAGATAACTGACATCTGGGTCTGCATTATCTCCACCCCTCGGGTCGCCTCCGGATAGGCTTTTGGGTCGGAGAGCGCCTTCACAATATCTGCCAGTTGTGTCATCTATCTCCTTCCAACGAGCAAAATCACGCTACCTCGGTATTTTCTGAGTAATACAAAATCCCTGCTTGACGTCTGTCAGCATCTAGCGGAAGATTTCTCTAAAGCACTCGGGAGAGTTACTTCTTGGACTGGACTTTTTCGGCTTTTCGCTTGTCTTCTGCCTTTTTCTGCTTGTGGCGGTGCTCGCGAAGAGCCATTTTCTTACCTTTATTCATATCTATTAATTTACCCTACTTTCAGTAAAATTCCAAGTTACGCCTTAGAAAATTTCAAGGTTCAAATATCAATAGTCAAGTTACGCCTTTTCTCCATTTGAAGTTTATATTTAGAAATTGTTTAATTTTGATTATTGGGATTTGATTATTAACTTAGAGGTATTTCTTGCGAATCGCAGTTGACAAGTCAGCCAGCAATTGTAAAGCACGTTCCGCCGCAGACTCACTGCCGATGGGTCCCAATCCGCAAGCAGGTAACAAAAGCCCCTGCTCAATCAATTGCTTAAAGGGAACACCTTTACGCGTGAACGGCGCCATCGCTGATTCAAGACGGTCTTTCAGGCTGTTTGCTGTCTCTTTGGCGACTGCCTCGGCATTAGTGGGAATAATTCCCCAACCAACACAACCACCCCTGTCCAGAAACTTCTTTACCTCCGCCGGGTAGATAGCAAGCGAATCGGCGTAATTGTAAGCATCAAAGTGGATGATATTCACGCTGGTCTGGAGTAGAATCGACCAGTCAGTATTACCGCAACAGTGAACGCCTTTAATATCTTTGATGCCGGCAAAAGTCTCCTCCAGCAAACTAATAACCTGCTCACGGGACAGCTGCATCGCAATCGACCCAAAAGCCGTCATATACGGCTCGTCAACGAAGACGATGGTGCTTTTACAGAGCTTACTCAGCGCTTGTTCCTGCCAGCTTGCCTTGAGCCGCAAAAACTTGGGTACCACATCACCTAGTGTCTCATCATAGAGAATGCCCTTGCCGGTTTCATCCGTAACGGTCAGACCCCAGCTCACTGGACCCGTGACATGCCCTTTGACGGCACGCGGTTTTAGTTTATCCATTGCCAGAAAAGTGTGAAATCCTACCGCATATTCGGGCGCAAGAGCGTATCGGGAGAAATCGTTTGCCAGATAATCGGTATAAAATTGCTCCAGTTGCCTGGTCAAATCCTGGTTGCGGTCAACATAGATCTTATCGCCCTTAATGACCAAGCCGGGAAAACCCTGGCTGTACTGAGCATACATATTTTCCAGAAATGAGCGCTTGGGCAATTGTGGCCAGGCAGGAATATCACGCAAATAATGAGTTACCTGCGCGCAGGCGTCTGCCGCATTCTTGTGAGGCAGACTACCGATAATGGTCGGCAAACAACCGAATTTAGTGTCAAGCATTAAACGTTAAGCCCCAAATCCCAATAGCCAATAATCAAGTTTTTAGTTTTTTATTATTCGAATTTGTTCGATATTTGGCATTTGATATTTGATTATTACTTTATATATTCCCCAATCAATAGCTTCAATTTTTTCTTTTGCGCGGCGGGTATTTTGTCCGGCGCGGTCACAATGGCTGATTCCAGAGCATTGGCACAACTGCAGGAACGTTCCTTCGGAATCTTCTTGACCGCCAGCTTGATAATACACCGTGCCGTGTCAACATTCCCTTGCTGGGTCCTGAGAACGGTCTCCACATTGACCGCCTCCACCGGCTCCCACCAGCTATCGTAATCCGTAATGCAGGCAATAATAGCGTAACAGATTTCAGCTTCACGCGCCAGCTTCGCTTCGGGTAATACCGTCATGCCAATCACGTCCGCACCCCAAGAACGGTAGAGCTTTGATTCCGCCCGCGTGGAGAAGGCAGGACCTTCCATGCAGACATAGGTACCTTTGTGATGGACAATGGCATCCGCCTCTTTTGCCGATTCGTAGAGTATTTTGCTCAAATCACCGCAGAACGGTTCGGCGAAAGCGATGTGAGCGACAATGCCATCCGTGAAAAAAGTGCTGACGCGACTGCGGGTACGGTCGATGAACTGGTCCGGAATCAGCAGATGTCCCGGCGCATATTCCTGCTTGAAACTGCCGCAACTACAGACGGCGATGATTTGCTCCACGCCGAGCGATTTCAGAGCGTAGATATTGGCGCGGGCAGGTAGCTCCGTAGGGGAAATAAAATGTCCCCGACCGTGCCTCGGTAGAAAGGCAATACTTGTGCCCTCTAATTTGCCAATGGTGATGGCATCGCTGGGCTTGCCGAAGGGCGTGTCAATGTTTACGATACGGACATTGGTCATTCCCTTGATATTTTCCAGTCCCGTCCCCCCGATAACGGCGATGGTGGCTTTAGGTTTAGGCATTCACTTCTCCCCCCACAATCTTTCTCTCTTCTTCTTTTGTCATTCTTCACCTGCCAAGAATTTTTATCCCAACTCCCCAAACGGTTCTCTTATTATACCTTTTTCCTATTTTTCATTCTAATTGGTTCAGGATTTGGGATTTAACTTGGGTAGCCATATCGGCACACGCTTCTTGTAGTCGAGGTATACCTGCCCGAACTTTTTCTCCAATTCCTTTTCCTCGACAAGTTTGAGATAGAGAATATGTACCAGCAAAAAGAGCGGGGTTAAAATCGCCAGCAGAGATAAGGACTGTCTCATAATGCCCAGCCCCACCAGCACGATTGTCCAGCCGAGGTGCATCGGATTACGGATACGAGCATAAAGCCCGTCGGTAACAAAGACCGGCGGTGGGTTGAATGGAATGGGTGTGCCTTTTGCCCGGAAGAACCTCAAAATTGTCCAGACAACCATCGGCGCACCAACCATTAGCAAAACAATAACGATTGGCAGTCTGACGACGACAGGAATTATTAGCTGTAACCCCAAAAGCCTATCCAATAACGGCGAGATGATAACCATTGTTGCCACGACGCCATACCAGAAGATTGCACCGACAATTGATAGGACAATTTGTGTCCTATTGCGAGTAGCCGCAGTGCGATAGACAAACTCGGCGACGCTATTCATCAGCCCGTCACCTTTTCCTGAAATCTGTGCTGTTAAACTTGTTCATAGTTGCCGCGAGACCTTCGGCAAGCAGAAAATCGAGCGCCTCACTCACACAGGGAACCACGTCATTAATAACTGCTTTTTCGTCAGGTGTAAAATCGCCCAGCACATAATCAACCACTTCGTCTTCATTCGTTTTGCCCGATTCCAAACCATTCGGTCGCCCAATGCCAATACGCACGCGGATAAATTCCTGATTGCCCAGATGCTCAACGATGGAATTGATGCCCTTGTGTCCGCCGGAACTACCGCCAAGGCGGATGCGGATTCTACCCGGCGGCAGGTCGAGGTCATCATGAATCACAATCAGGTTCTCTCGCTTCACCTTAAACTTTCTGACCAATCCTCCCACAGATTCGCCGCTATTATTCATAAAGGTCTGGGGTTTGGCGAAAATGGTCTCGTGATCGGCAATTCTGACTTCGGCAATCTTAGCCTGACAACGGCTCCTAGAAAAGTCCAAGTTGTGATTCTGCGCAAAGTAGTCGATGCACATAAACCCGATGTTATGGCGGTTACCGGTGTATTTCCCGCCAGGATTACCCAGACCGATAATCAGCCTTGTATCAGTTTTTCTATCCCAGAATGGCAAGGAACTTCTCCTCATCGATTTGTTCTGTGTCCAAGGCGCGAGCGCGTGTTATTTTATTTTCGCCGGGGTCTAAACCAATGACCAGATAAGTGGTATTATGGGTGACATTATCTTTAACCGTACCCCCGAGGGCTTTAATGCGGTTATGCGCCTCCTCACGGGAAAAGGCTTTCAGTGTGCCGGTAACGACAAATTCCCTCCCCGAAAGCGGCAAACCTTCAGCCTTTACTTCCTCCATTTGCGGATTTACGTCTGCTTTTTTCAATTTTCCAATAATCTTCTTATTTTCTTCCTCATGGGAAAAGGCAACAATGCTATCGGCAATCTTCGGTCCGATGCCGGGCATCGTCATCAATTTTTCCTTTGTTGTACTCCCCAGATCATCGAGATTTCTGAAATGTTCCACCAACAGATTCGCTGTCTCCTCCCCAACATGACGGATACCGAGGGCGTTGATGAGGCGGGCGAGACTTTGTTGTTTACTTTTTTCGATGGCATTCAGAATATTATCGGCACTCTTTTCACCCATCTTTTCAAGTCGAACTATCTGGGTTCTTTTATCCTTTAGAGCATACAGGTCGGAGGCATCTTTGACCAAACCTTCTCTTAGAAACAGAGCGATGAGCCTTTCTCCGATACCACGGATGTCCATCGCCCCGCGGGAAACAAAGTGCTCCAATCGCTCCTGCACCTGTGCGGGACAGGCGGCATTAGAGCAGTAATACATTACCTCGCCATCCGGTTTAACAATCTCGCCTTTGCATTCCGGACAAGCAGGCCGTCCCAATTCTTTATCAAAAATCTTCTCCAAAAGACTGAACTCTTTTTCGTTACCGGCGCGGCGACTGACAATAGGTCCGACCACTTCGGGGATGACATCGCCGGCGCGCTGGATATAAACCCAATCGCCCTCCCGAACGTCCTTACGTCGGATATCGTCTTCGTTGTGCAACGTGGCTTGCTTGATGGTCACTCCGCCAATCTGCACCGGTTCCAGAATAGCGTATGGGTTTAATGTACCCGTTCTGCCAACGCTGATGCCAATTTCCTTAAGACGGGTAGTTCCTTGAATGGCAGGAAACTTGTAGGCGATTGCCCACCTCGGCTCACGCCCGACATCGCCCAGAAGATTATGGTATGCCAGCAAATCCGCCTTGACGACCACGCCATCGGCTTCATAGGGCAGGCTTTCACGTTGACGAGTCCATTTTTGATAGTATTCTTCCGCTTCCTCAATGCAACTGACGCGTTTGTTATTGGGATTGATTTTAAATCCCAACGACTTCAAATATTCCATTGTTTCCCAGTGCGCAGGCGGGACAGGTTTGCCCTCGGCATAACCAAGCATATAGATATAAATATCCAGAGGTCGCTTTGCCGTGATGTGCGGGTCAAGCTGTCGCACTGAGCCAGCGGCGGCATTTCTAGGGTTGGCAAAGAGCGGCAAGCCTTCGCTTTCCCTTTCTTTATTTAGCTTATGAAAACCGATTTTGGGTAAATAGACCTCACCGCGCACCTCAAAACGTGGCGGGGCATCTTTGGGTACGGAAAGCGGAATACTCCGTATCGTCCTAAGATTCTGGGTAATATCTTCACCATGGAAGCCATCCCCACGAGTAGCACCAGTAGTGAGATGTCCGTTGACATAGGTTAATGCTACCGCCAACCCATCCATCTTATGCTCACAGACCATATCGAACTGCTGTACCCCCAGCAATTTTAAGGCGCGGGCATGCCAAGCAAAGAGGTCTTCGGTAACAAAGGCATTTCCCAACGAGAGGAGTGGCAGAGGATGTTTTACCACACCGAAAGCTTCTAGTGGTGCGGCGCCCACCCGCTGCGTCGGTGAGTCTGGCGTGAGAAATTGAGGATACTGCTCCTCCAGTTGCTTCAGCTCCCGCATCAAACTATCATATTCTTCATCGCTAATTTCCGGGCTATCCAGCACGTAGTAGCGATAATTGTGATAGTCGAGCTTTTGTCTGAGTTCTTCTATTCGTTTCTGGATGACAGATAAACCGCTCACCGGCACACCATACTCTCTCGCTTTATTGTAGAATTATAGCACAGGGACTCAAGACACAATAGATAGGGCTCGGGGAAAGCATACTTGCGGCATTATCAGGCATAAAGTAAACTGGATTAGTAAGAACTACCAGTAATCTTTCACTCGGGAGAAATACCATGGCTGATATCCAGGCGTTCCGCGGCTTGCGTTACAATCAATTAATTATAAAAGACCTGTCAGGAGTTATCTGCCCCCCCTACGATGTTATTTCACCATCTCTCCACGAGGAATTGCATTCCCGAAATAAATACAATTTCATCCGATTGGAAGATGCCAACCAATCCC
>JAPLHG010000078.1:13668-22363 GCA_026389745.1 Chloroflexota bacterium
ATGATAGCACCACCAATAATAAATACACCCGTACTGCGATAACTCTCAAACAATGGCTTGAGAAAAAAATCCTCATCCCAGAAGAATCCCCTGCAATCTATCTCCACGACCACTACTTCCATCTCCAGGGGAAAGACCACATGCGCCGAGGTATCATCGCCCGCGTCAGACTGGAAGAGTGGAACAGAATGATTATCCGCCCCCACGAAGGCATTCTCTCCGCACCGAAAGAGGACCGACAAAACTTACTACGGGCGCTGAAAGTGAATACCAGTCCCGTGCTGATGATGTACCAGGACACCAGACGCAAAATCGCTTCAATCCTGGCAACACAGACACGGGGAAAACCAGTTATAGACACCTATGTTCCTGAAGGAGAGCGACACAAGATATGGACTATCACCGACCCTGAAGTTCTCCATCAGATTTCCAGTAGTATAACGGACCAGCCGCTCTATATTGCAGATGGACACCATCGTTATACCAGTGCCCTTACTTACCGTCGGGAGAAAATGGCTTGCACGACCAGTGCATCACCGGATGACGCTTCCAATTTCGTTATGACGACACTGGTGGATTTCGCTGACCCGGGGTTAATAATTCTAGTTTTTGAAGTGACGGAATTGCCGGCAAACACCCCTGATATCTGGCAAAAACTTGATGCAATTCTATCTAAACCAGACGGAATTAGACTGGCTTTCTTCGGTCCAGACACAGACAGGTTCTTTGCCTTGAAATTACGGGATGTTGAAGCTACGGGCCAAATCATGCCATATTCTCATAGTGAACTGTACCGTAAATTGGATGCCAGTATTCACGACCACAGCATCCTGGAGAGAATATTGAGGCTGGGTGTTGGAGGTAGTGACGAGGTAAAGATTAATTTTAGCCATGACCGAGAGAATGCCGTTAAACAGATATCAGAGGGGGAATACCAGCTTGTCTTCTTCCTGAGACCAGTTAAACCGGAGCTAATCAAAGCTGTGGCTGATGCCAATGATAAAATGCCCCGCAAATCCACCTACTTCTATCCAAAAGCACCGGCAGGGTTAGTGGTGAACCCGTTGTTCTAAGCACAGTTACTTGCCTGTAAATTTTGAGCCTTCCAATTGATTTATAACCTTACCAGTTTAGCAGTAACGATGTCAGGAATTGCCCGTATTTGATGCAGCACGTTTTCAGGTAAAAGCTCATCCAGCGCCAGAATCATCAACGCCTGCCCTCTCGGCTTCAGTCTGCCTACATGCATCGAGTTGATATTGATATTGGCACTACCGGTGATATTACCCACCGCACCGATAATACCCGGTCGGTCAAGATGGTCGCTGAACAAGAAGTAACCACCCGTAGGCACGATATCAATCCAGTACTCATTGACACGGACAACTTGTGGTTCACCACGCATTACGGTAGCGGCAACTGTGGTCGTGCCGGTTGTGGTCGTGGCAACGAGAGTTATCAAACCAGCGTAATTCTCGCAGACAGCAATTTTCTCCTCCACAACACCTATTCCACGTCGGGTAGCCACCAGATTAGCGTTGACCAGATTTACTCGCTCTTCGCTGATAGTCTCCAGCAAACCGCCAAGCACGGAGGCTTTGAGAATAGCCGTATCGTAGTTGGCGATTTCTCCTTCATACCTGATACGGAGGGATTTAATTTGTCCTTCAGCCAATTGACACAAGAGCTTGCCTGCTACTGAAGCCACCTTCATGAATGGCGCCAGCGCGACAAAAGTCTCCGCCGCAACGAAGGGGATATTGACGGCATAGCGAGCCGGTTTGCCATTAAGCACATCAACGATTTGCTCCGCAACGTCCTTTGCCGCTGTTACCTGCGCCTCGGCAGTAGAGGCCCCTAAATGAGGTGTAACAATAATGGCATCCTTATCAAAAAGCGGGCTTTGCGTGGTAGGCTCTTTGGTATAGACATCAACCGCCGCGCCGGCAATCTTCTTTTCGGTAACTGCCTTGGCAAGCAATTCCTCGTCAATCAAACCGCCGCGGGCGCAATTGATGATGCGAACAGAAGGTTTCATCAAGGCTATTTCTTTCTCACCAATGATTCCCTTAGTATTGGCATTCAGCGGTACATGAAGAGTAATAAAATCCGATGTTTTGAACAGCTCCTCGAGCGAAACCATTGTTACCTGAAGCTGGCTGGCATGTTCTGCAGAGATGAAGGGGTCGTAGGCAATGACCTTCATCTCGAATGCCTGAGCACGACGTGCAACTTCTTTGCCGATATTTCCAAGACCAACGACACCAAGTGTCTTATTCCTGACCTCGGTACCCATAAACTTATTTCTGTCCCATTTGCCACTCTTCAGAGAGGCATTTGCCTGTGGGATATGACGGGCAAGTGCCAGCATCAGAGCGATAGTGTGCTCGGTGGCAGAAATAGTGTTACCCGTGGGGGCATTGACCACCACAATACCCTTCTGAGTAGCAGCGTTCACATCGATATTATCGATGCCTACGCCAGCCCGACCGATGACCATGAGCTTTTTACCGGCTTCAATCACTTGGGCGGTTACCTGTGACTGACTTCGCACAATCAGGGCTTCATAATCTCCGATCATGGCAACCAATTCTTCAGGTTTTGGGGTGGGTTTGACATCCACTTGAGCACAGCCATATATGCACGCAATCCCTTCCGCTGAGACACCATCAGTAGCCAAAACTTTCATCATTTTATTTCATCATCCTGCAAAAGATTTATTACGCATTACTTCGGGTTGTAACCATGCTTCGGCAGTGATTTTTTGATAGCCGATAGGGTATCCTCGATATCCTTTTCACTACAGTATCCGAGATGACCTATGCGGAAGATTTTACCCTCTAGCTTACCCTGACCGCCGCTGAGAATGAGTTTGAAATCATCTCTGAGAGTCTTACGTAGCTTATCGGGGTCAATGCCTTCAGGCGGCCATACTGCCGTTACGGTATTGGAAGCGTAAGATTCATCCACAACAAGGAGTTTCAGTCCCATGTCTTTGATACCTTTGCGGGTCATATTACCAAGACGAACATGCCGTGCAAAGATGTTCGGTAAACCTTCCTGTAAGAGTATCTTCAATGAAACATTCAAGGCATATAATATTGAAACTGCTGGGGTCCAGGGTGTCTGCCCTTTCTCCAGATATTTTTTCGCCCGGCTGAAATCCCAGTAGAAACGCGGCATCTTGGCATTAGCGTGCGCCTTCCACGCCGCCTCACTGACACTGAGCATCGTCATGCCGGGAGGTACCATCCAGCCCTTCTGGGAACCGGCAACAGCAACGTCTATCTGCCATTTATCCACCGGGCAGTCAATTGAACCCAAACTACTTATACCATCAACGACGAGCAGTTTATCAAACTCTTTAGCGACCCTGCCCAGTGAAGCTACATCGTTGGTCACGCCGGCAGAGGTTTCATTATGGGTAATGAGTACCGCCTTGATTTTGGGGTCTGCCTGAAGAGCCTTACGTAGCAAATCAGGGTCTGCCGCTTCACCCATTTCGAATTTTAACGAAGTGACATCGGCACCAAAGGTCTGCGCGATACTTGCCCAGCGGTCGCCGAAAACACCGATACTGACTGACAATATCTTATCGTCAGGAGAGAATAGATTGACGATAGCTGCTTCCAAACCCCCCGTACCTGCGCCGGTTAGAATAAAAAGGTCATTTTTAGTCTGGAACAAAGTTTTGAAGTCTTGTGTTACCCCATTCATGATATTCTGGAACTCAGCGCCACGATGATTTATCATCTGTTTGGTCTGGGCTTGCAGAACCGGTTCGGGACAGGGGGTTGGCCCCGGGGTACGTAGGTTTTCCATCTTTTCTCCTCTTATTTAATAACTAATTATTGCGTACAACCACTTTGATAAAGTGGTGTTTGCCTACTTTAATAATATTACCATTCTGGTAAGAAATTTTGCCAGCAGATACTTTGACACCATCGATGCTTATGGCACCCTGCTGTAATAGCCGATTCGCCTCACTGTGACTTTTGGCAAGATTAGCTCGCGTGATGATGTCTCTGATGTCTTCTTCTGCACCAACTTCAAATTCCTCAATCCCTTCAGGCAGCCCCCTCTTCTGGAATACTTTTGTGAAATTCTCGTCGGCTTTCGCGGCTTCCTCCTCATTGTATAGCTGGGTAATCAGTTCTCGAGCCAGACGTTTTTTCAGTTCCATCGGATTGACAGAGTTACTGGCAAGTTGCTGGCGGAACTCTTCGAGTTCCTTATCGGAAACATCGGTCAGCAGGTCAAAGTACTGGATGAGCATATTATCAACGAGTGACATCACTTTGCCGTAAATCTCATTAGGCGGTTCATCCACACCAATGTAATTGCCCAAGCTCTTGCTCATCTTCTGGACACCATCAGTGCCGACTAATAGCGGTGTCATGAAACATTGCTGAGGGCGTTGTCTCAACATTGTCTGGAGTTCTCTCCCGACCAAGAAGTTGAACTTCTGGTCCTGTCCACCGAACTCAACGTCAGCCTGTACCGCGACGGAGTCATAAGCCTGAAGTAGAGGGTAAAGCAATTCCGTAATCGCAATCGGCTTACCTGCTTTGAAGCGGTTGTTGAAATCATCACGGGCAAGAAATTGAGCTACCGTGAATTTACTGGTCAACTTGATAACATCAGCCAGAGAAAATTTACCGAACCACTCACTTTGCCATCTAATCTCTGTCTTGTCACGATCAACCACTCTGAAGAATTGCTTCATGTAAGTCTCTGCGTTCGCTTTAACCTTTTCTGCAGTTAACATTGGGCGTGTGGCTGAAGCACCACTAGGGTCGCCAATCTGCGCTGTCCAATCACCAACAATCAGGACAACCTGATGCCCAAGCTCCTGGAATTGGTGCAGTTTTCTGAGTCCCACCATATGCCCGAGGTGAATATCAGTGGAACTGGGGTCAAGTCCTTCTTTCAGCCTTAATTTCTTACCACAGCTAAGCAGCTGAATTAGCTCTTCTTTAACGATGATTTCGGAGACACCCCTCTTCAATAGACGATTCATATCCAATTTTGTACTCATCTTACTTTCTACCTTACATATTTAAAATTTCTGAGCCTCGCTTTACATCTTCAGCGATTTGTTTCTTGAGTTCATCAATATTGTTAAAGTATTTCTCGTCGCGAAGCCGCTGGATGACTTCAATTTTGACTTCCTTTCCGTACAGGTCTTGTTTGTAATTCATGATGTATGATTCGATTGTTCGTTCATTTTCTTCACCGAAGGTAGGACGTCTGCCGATATTGACCATTGCCTGATACTCCCGCCCATCAATGTAAACCCGGGTGGCATAAACGCCATCCGGTGGGACAGCTATCTTTGGGTCAATGCTCAGATTAGCAGTCGGAAAACCCAATTTGGCACCATGATGCTCCCCTGAGATTACTTTACCTTGAAGACTGAAAGGGCGACCCAGCAGGCGTGTTACTTTTCCCATATCGCCTTCTGTCAGAGCATTCCTGATAGCAGTACTGCTCACTATTTCGCCATCAATTTTTCTCGGAGGGACGATAGTTACAGCGAAGTCCGTTTCCTTTCCCAGAGAACGTAGAGTGTCAACATTGCCCTCCCGGTTCTTACCCAGAGCAAAATCAGGTCCTACGACTAACCCCCGCATCCTGAGATGTTTTTTCAGAAGACCAACAAATTCACGGGCGTTGAGACGGCTCAGTTCCTTGTCAAAAGGCAAAACCACAACAGTATCAACTCCCTGTTTTTTGAGGAGTTGCTCTCTTTCGGCAATGGTTGTCAAATAGGGGAGACTCATCTGTGGAGAGAATAACTCACGCGGGTGTTTACGGAAGGTAATAACACCACTCAAGAGATTCTGTTTACGCGCTAGCTCTACAAGTTTAGAAATCAGGTGCCGATGACCGAGGTGTACACCATCAAAAACCCCGATGGTCAGGAGCATATCCTCTCGGGGCAAAAACTGTGCCAGCTCTTCCTCAACCCGCATAGTCTTCCTGGTACTGGAGAATCTTCCTGGTACTGGAGAATCTTCCTGGTACTGATATTTTGATGAGAGAGGAGTCCGGAAGGGCTCCCTCAGGCAAGTAAATGACCGATGAATTCATAGTATCATAAGGGTACTGGACAATCAAATTAGCCATTCGGCGTAGTATTGTTCACTTACGCCAAATCGGGTATAATCTGAAGTGATTCAGATTGCCAGCGTAGCTCAGTGGTAGAGCAACGGTTTCGTAAACCGTCGGTCAAGAGTTCGACTCTCTTCGCTGGCTCCAGATTTTCAAAGGGGTAGGCGAAAAACAATGTGCGCACTATATGGCGGTATTGAAGCGGGCGGCACCAAGTTCGTTTGTGCCTTGGGTACAAGTCCCCAAGATTTAGGAGTCCTAAAACAGATTCCTACGACCACACCCGCAGAGACAATCGGACAGGTGATTGATTTCTTCCGGGAACAAAAAGAGCTTTCCGCCGTCGGCATTGCCTCTTTTGGACCGATTGACCTTAACCTCAATTCACCCACCTATGGTTATATCACCACCACACCAAAGCCGGGCTGGGCTTTCGCCGACCTCGCCAGAGCAGTCGGGCGTGCTCTCAAAGTCCCCGTCGGATTCGATACTGATGCCAATGTCGCCGGCTTAGGCGAACACCACTGGGGAGCGGCACAAGGGCTAGACAATTTCATTTATCTGACGATTGGTACCGGCATTGGCGGCGGGGGTATGGTTAATGGGAAATTGATACACGGGCTGGTTCATCCGGAGATAGGACACATCCGCATTCCTCACGATAAAAAGGCCGACCCATATGCGGGTCATTGTCCTTTTCACGGTGACTGC
The DNA here is from genome assembly GCA_026389745.1 of Chloroflexota bacterium. GTDB lineage: Bacteria > Chloroflexota > Dehalococcoidia > Dehalococcoidales > Fen-1064 > Fen-1064. The sequence continues at coordinate 20,494 of JAPLHG010000078.1, forward strand.
TTTGAAGGGTTGGCATGTGGTCCGGCATTGCAGGAACGTTGGGGCCAACCTGCTGAAACTCTCCCCGCCAACCATCCTGCGTGGGCGCTTGAAGCACGTTATTTAGCACTGGCAGTAAATAACCTTGTCTGCACTTTATTCCCGCAGAAGGTTATCCTTGGCGGTGGCATTATGGAGCAACCACAACTCCTCCCCCTGATACGCGAGAATGTCCAAAAATTGCTCAATGGATATATCCAGGCACAGGAAATCCTGAAAGACATCGACCATTACATCGTAGCGCCCAAACTCGGCAAGCAAGCGGGGGTACTGGGAGCTATTGTTTTAGCAATGCAGGCACAGACAGGCGTTTGACGACTACAAGCTGAACAGGCTATAATTCAATTCGATACAGTTTTGTATCTTTACTTGCATTGCAACTTCATTTTGAACAATACGCGGGCCGTTAGCTCAGTTGGTAGAGCATCTGACTTTTAATCAGGTGGTCGCAGGTTCGAATCCTGCACGGCTCACCAAAGACATCAAACTCCGAAGCTAGCTCGAGGCTAACAAAACCACCCGGAAATTTCGGGTGGTTTTTCTTTTTTACAAATAACGACCACCTGATTAATCACCACTTTTCCGGGGTAAACTCTTCTTACTTGTCTGTCAGGCAATTGTCAAAAAAGGTGGACAAGTATATGTTAAAAACTAGGAAGATTAACTCTAGGTGGTCGGGAATCAAGATGTCAGAACTAGATTTAGGCAAGCTCATCCTGCATTTCGCACAATGCAACAAGTCAGAGGCTAAATCTCAGAGGACAGTATCCTGGTACAGCGAGATGTTAACCGAGTTTACTAAGTATCTTGCTGGATCAGGCCGGGAAAAGGTACTCAGGGAATTCTCGGTAACTTCTGTGCGAGAGTTCATTATTAGCCAGCAAGGCAAAGGGCTGTCACCTTATACGGTTCAGGGACGCGTAAGAGCACTGAAAGCTTTTAGTAGCTGGCTTTTCCGGGAAGGCTATACAGAAGAGAATATCCTGACCAAGGTCAAATTGCCAAAAGCGCCTATAAAAGTCATCGAACCATTGACATCGTCGGAAATCGATAAGTTGATTAACTCTCAGAACCAGCTTACAGCCATCGGAAGCAGGGACATTGCACTTCTGATAACTTTTCTGGACACCGGTCTCAGGTTAAGTGAGTTGTCTAACTTACCTCTCAATGATGCTCATGTTGAGCAGGGGTATCTAAAAGTTGTCGGGAAGGGGAATAAAGAGCGCGTCGTCCCACTCGGGGGATTGTCCCAAAGAATTCTCTACCGGTACTTATTTCATTTCAGACCCGAGCCATTTCCCCTAGCTGACAATTACCTCTTTCTTACTTTAGAAGGAAGACACCTGACGCCAAATGCCGTTAGACTGATTCTTACCCGCTGGGGGAAGAAAGCCGGTGTGCCACGGCTCCACGCTCACCTGTGCCGTCATTCATACGCCACTTCCTTTCTCAACCAGCGATGTGGCGATGTTTTCCGCCTGCAGCAAATATTGGGGCACACATCTTTGGAAATGGTCCGGCGCTACGTGCATTATGCCTCGGCACAAGATATGATGCAGGGTCATGTCTCGTCCCCAGTTGACCGTTTGGGTATCAGACAGCTAAAAGGTCATAAGATTGACCATGTATTAAAGGAACGCCAATCACGTACTACCAATTAACAGGGTATCGAATGAAGTTGTGATGAGAATTGATATGTCAGAAAAACCCAGACGCATGTTGACGGCACCGCATTCCTTTTTCATACTAAGGGATAGGTATGGCATCCCTTTTTGTTAAGATAGAAAAGGGATGACGGTACTCAACTTCCTATCAGAAGAGACCGCAGTGG
>JAPLHG010000064.1 GCA_026389745.1 Chloroflexota bacterium
GATGGCTATCGTCAATAAAAACACCCTTCTCTTTTCCCAGAAGGTTAAAGAGAAATATAGGAGTTGTTAGATCATTATGAGTTTTGACGAGAGACGCTGTTACAGATTTTCTATAAATAAAATACTCCGGAATACCTCAACGCCGAAGGGATAACATGATTATGGAATATAATACATTGAATGTTGCACAAGAGAATGGTGTTTTGAAAATAACCATAAATCGACCGAAGGTTTTCAATGCCCTCGATCAGGCCGCATTTGATGAACTTGAGAGCGTTTTTAATGTTGCTAACAAGGGAGTCTCGTGCAAAAGTCCTTCGGTTAAGCTGGTAGCCTATGACTGTTAAGCCTTTTTAAGGAGATTTGGATGATTAGACCTTTAGTTTATTATGTTTTTGCCATATTTTAGCAATTTCCGAGCGCACTTATAGCTCCGAGGTTTTTGCGACATTACTTTTTACCAGATGCGGTTAAGTCACTAATTTTATCAGTTGGTCAGCAAAGAGCGCAACCACCCCGAACAGTAAATGCATTTTTACTTTCAGGGCTCCACGAACTCTGACGTTTCGTGCTCCAAACTCCTCCTTCATCCTACTATTGAAACGCTCCGCGGCTGATCGTTCCTTGTACCTGGATGCTTCGTGAGGAGCCATTGGGACAATGCCTTTACCTCGCGAGTTCTTGTCTATTATAGGCACATGACCAAGGCTCCTGCTACACTCGTAGATAGGCCCCGCGTCATAGGCCGCATCCATCACGTCGTAGCAATAGATTACTTTGGAGGCGCTCATCTTCATAAGCGGTATTGCTACCTGACTGTCATGCACTGAAGCGGAGGTATGAGCCGTGCTCACCGGAAATCCTGCGTCATTGACATCCGCATGCAGCTTAAAGCCAACCCAAGACTCTTTGTATCCCTTGGAATTTCGCTTAACACCCACATCGCAGACAACCGGTAATTCGTTGAGCGCCTCTTGTGCCGATTGAGTTAGCTGTCGCTCCAAACGCTTTGGTTCTCTGGGCTCCGACTGTTCTCCCTTGGCTCGACGCCCTTTCTTACGGACAACAGGTTGGTTCTTTGGCGATTTCTTTGCAGGCTTCTCTCTGCCTTCTATGGCTGTAGAGTCTCTTGATATGTGGCCTACCAGCACATTTCCCCAATATTCCTTCACCAAAGCCTCTGGACCCTCTCTCCAAGACAACTTTCGGCAAATTCCCCAAAAGCCCGGGAAAAAGTCGACGCGGAAGCAATGTCTGACGTCCTGTCAAAACCACAGATCCGACGTAAACTAGGCGTAGTCTCAAGAGCCTCAATCAGCGCCGTTGTGGTCGGGTACCCATAAACGGACTTGGCCACGAAAGATCTTGCTATGGCTTCACGCTGAAGCAATCTTCTTCCCAACCATTGCGTACCCCCTGGATGCGGCTGACTCAAACCAGTAAGCGGCCAACCTATGGTCTTGAGGACAACCTAATCCTTGGTTGTGCCTGATGGCAATATTATGCGAGGTTTCAAGGTCGAGCTGATAATCTACCTGTGGATGTGTGCAGCTAATCGTTATTGTCATGATTAAAACTCTCAAAAACTAGAAGTGAGCAAGAGGCTTAATTATTTATAATCAGAAATCTCTTCAGTCCCGATCCAAATTATAAATTGTCCCGGTAGATTTATTATTCTTATCAAAGGTGGTGTTGGTATCCCGGTCGTACCAACCATTTGGCTTATTGGATTTGTCATAGAATCTTACGGTGTCTCCATCATCTGTCGCCCAGCCTTTTACTTTCCCTTTCTTGTCCAGATACAAATAATCGGCGCTGAATGATATCGCCGGAAACACCATAGACAAGATAACCAAGATTCCCCAAAGATTTCTCATTTTGTTGTCCCTCCCAGAAATTGCTTGAGCGACTTTTATACTTTCTGTAATTCTTAGATCAATATACTCTAATTTGACAATAGGTTACATAATTATTTTGTTTCGAGAGACGCTATGTTATTGTTAGAATCCAACTCACGGCAAAAAAACGCCATCGTTTCGCACAAGGTGGGAAAGGTCAACCCATGACAAAAGTCGTTAATCGCATATTATTGGTACTATTGCTCATTTGACGCGTCTCCGGGAACATGTACCTAAACAGCCAATATATAATCTGCCAAAACAGAGTGGCGTTCTTCTGGAGGCGATCGAGAAGAATTACACTCAGAGCTTGGTCACTGTAGGTTTGGAGGACAGGGAACAAAAGAGAGAGCCGGTGTGGTCAATAGAAGTGGCGTATCAGACTAGTATATATACTTGTCTGATACATGCATGGCATCCGGCTTCGTATCTGTCTCACTTCACAGCGGTGTATCTACACGATTTAACCGAGCAAATACCCAAGACGATCTATCTCAACGTCGAGCAGCCACGAAAAATCCCTCCGCCCAAAAGGCTGGATCAGGCCAATATAGACGCGGCATTCAAACGACCCATGCGAAAGTCGAAGACTGTGGCACCGTTTGGAGATTTCGAGATATGCCTATTGAGTAGCATGGGAGTGCTTAATCTAGGGGTAGTTGAAGCGGATGAGCCAGAA
>JAPLHG010000046.1 GCA_026389745.1 Chloroflexota bacterium
GCGCCACTCGCCCTGATTAGAGGGCTGGGTAAACCGATTGTCGGCACCAGCGCCAACCTGAGCGGACAGTCCAGCCCGCTTACCGCCACAGAAGTCCAAGACCAGATTGGTGATAAAATAGATATGCTCATTGATGGGGGAAGATGCCCCGGAGGCATAGAATCTACTATAATCGACCTCTCCGGAGAGAAACCCATCATCAGACGTCAGGGCGCTATTACCCTAGAAAAACTCAGAGAAATCTGCCCGGACATCGTAACAACAGAGGAGGGATAGAATGCGCATCGCCATCGGTAGTGACCACAGAGGGCTGGCTCTCAAACAACGTATCATAAAACTGCTGACTGAAACAGGATACGAATATAAAGATTTCGGCGCATATACTGAAGAACGTACCGATTACCCCGAAATTGCTGAAAAAGTCGGGCAGATGGTCGCTTCAGACAAATTCGAACGTGGTATCCTCATCTGCGGCACGGGTATCGGGATGTGTATGGCAGCGAACAAGGTAAAGGGCATCAGAGCCGCAACAGTTTTCAATACCTTCACCACCCGCCGGGCACGACAACATAATGATGCTAATATCCTCTGTCTGGGCGCAGAAAACGACCAGTCCCAGTTAGCAGAAATGATAAAGACATTCCTTACCTCTAAATTTGAAGGCGGCAGACACCAGCAGAGAGTTGCCATGATTAGAGAGATGGAGAAATAACCGTACGAGATTGTTTTGTTTCAACCACAACTTTGCCAGACCGCGTATTTGACAACGCCTGATAATTATGTTATTTTAGCTTATTATGAACAGCCTAAGATTTTCCCTGGTACTTATCATTACATACTGTAGCCAGTGAGTGGGCTTGTCTCCGCACACAAGGGGCCGTCCCACAGGACGGCTTTTTTTATTACTGATTTCAAGGGGGAATAAAATGAGAAGCGATGCGATAAAAAAGGGAATAGAGCGTGCCGGCCACCGCGCCTTGCTCCATGCCGTCGGCGTTACCCGTGCTGATATGGACAAACCGTTTATCGGCATTGTTAATAGCTATAGTGAAATTGTTCCGGGTCACATGCATCTGGACGCTATTGCTCAGGCAGTCAAAGAAGGCGTCTATCAAGGCGGTGGTATTCCCTTCGAGGTTAATACCATTGCAATTTGCGATGGTATATGAAATACAGCCTGCCAAGCCGGGAACTGATTGCCGATTCTGCCGAAGTGGTGGTGGAAGCCCATGCCTTTGATGCACTGGTCTTCATCCCAAACTGCGATAAAACCATCCCCGGTATGCTGATGGCGGCGGTCAGATTAAACCTACCGGCAATCTTTGTCAGCGGGGGACCGATGCTGTCCGGACATTTGACTACCAACGGCAAGGTTAAAAACATTGATTTAGTCTCTGTCTTCGAGGCAGTTGGCAAGGTCGCCAGAAAGCAGATGACCGAAGCCGAGCTGGCGGAAATGGAGGATTTGGCCTGTCCGGGTTGCGGCAGTTGTGCCGGGATGTTCACGGCGAATACAATGAACTGTCTGGCCGAAGCGCTGGGAATGGGATTGCCCGGTAACGGCACTATCCCTGCGGTTGACTCAAGACGCATTCATCTGGCGAGAAAAGTCGGCGAGCAGGTGGTAAAACTGCTCGCCAAGAATATAAGACCGCGGGACATCATCAATGAGAAATCCATCGAAAATGCCTTTATTGTCGATATGGCACTGGGCGGCAGTACCAACTCCGTTCTGCACCTGATGGCAGTTGCTAACGAAGCTGGCATTAGCTTCCCACTGCAAAAGATAAATGAAATCAGCCAGCGGACTCCTTATATCTGTAAGCTCAGTCCCGCCGGTGAAAATCATATCGAAGACCTCGATTGTGCTGGTGGCATCCCTGCCATAATGAAAGAGGTCAAAAATCTACTGCATCTGGATTTAATGACTGCTACCGGTAAATCGGTCGGTGATAATATCTCAGGCTGTCGTGTGCTTGACAGAGAGGTCATTCATACCAAAGTCACCGCATACTCAAAAACGGGTGGTTTAGCCATTCTTTTTGGCAATCTAGCACCGGATGGCGCTGTGGTCAAGAAAGGCGCCGTGCCTCCGAATATGCTGAAACACAAAGGACCAGCCAGAGTATTCGATTCCGAAGAAGAAGCTACTAAAGCTATTATGAAAGGCAAAATCAAATCAGGTGATGTGGTGGTCATTCGCTATGAAGGCCCGAAAGGCGGACCGGGCATGAGAGAAATGCTCACCCCGACTTCCCTATTAGGCGGAATGGGGCTAGTGGAGACGGTAGCACTCATTACCGATGGGCGATTCTCCGGTGGTTCACGCGGTGCCGCCATCGGTCACATTTCACCTGAAGCGGCGGACAGGGGACCCATTGCCACACTGAAAGACGGCGATATTATCAGTATTGATATTCCCAAATACAAACTCGCGGTAGAACTCAGTGACAAAGAAATAGCCGGACGTATGGCAAAGGTCGGTAAGTTCAAGCCACGTGTCAAGACCGGCTATCTCAGTCGCTACATTGAGAAAGTCAGTTCAGCGAGTATGGGAGCAATTTTTAACAAATAAAAGGGGTTTATGACGATGAAGATGACGGGTGGACAAATACTACTTGATGGTTTAGTTAAAGAGGGAGTAGATACCATCTTTGGTATCCTCGGTGGTGCTATTCTTCCCCTTTATGACACCCTACCTCAATTTCCCCAGTTACACCATGTCCTGGTGCGACACGAACAGTGCGCGGCTCACGCCGCCGAAGGTTACGCCCGCGCTACGGGCAAGGTGGGGGTTTGTTTCGCTACTTCAGGTCCCGGCGCTACTAATCTGGTGACCGGTATCGCCAATGCTCATCTCGATTCATCTCCGATAGTAGCCATCACCGGTCAGGTAGCTCGTCGTTTTATCGGGAAGGACGCTTTCCAAGAAATTGATATTACCGGCATCACCCTGCCAATCACCAAGCATAACTACCTAGTCCGTGATGCGGCTTCACTGGCAAAGATACTTAAGGAGGCTTTTTATATCGCCCGGACAGGGAGACCCGGGCCTGTTCTCGTTGATGTCCCTAAAGATGTATTCAACGAGCAGGTCGAGTATCATTCTCCAGGGAAAATAGACCTGACCAGTTACAAAACACCTCTCAAGGGGCATCCGGCGCAGATTCAAAAAGCCGCCGCGCTCATCAACGGCGCCCAGAGGCCCCTCATTATAGCCGGCAGGGGCGTGATTATCTCGGAGGCAAGTCTAGAACTAAAAGAACTGGCAGAGAGAGCGCAGATACCTGTGGTGACGACATTACTCGGGCTCGGTTCTTTCCCCGAATCCCATGTTCTGAGCTACCGATGGCTGGGTATGCACGGTATGGCGTATGCCAATATGGCAGTAAATACCGCCGACCTAATTATCGCCATCGGGATGCGGTTTGATGACCGTGCCACTTCCGAGGTCAATACCTTTGCGCCCAATGCTAGCATTATTCACATCGATATTGACCCAGCGGAAATTGGCAAGAACGTGCGTGTTGATGTCCCCATTGTCGGCGATGCCAAGGCAGTATTGACACCACTAAACAAGCTGGTTCAACCCGCACAACGTATGGGATGGCTCCAGCAACTCGATGAGTGGCGAAGAGAACATCCGTCAACCGATATTAGAGACAGTGCCTCAGTCCTGCCTCAGTATGCGATTCACCAGACATATGAGGCAACGAATGGCGAAGCCACTATCGTCACCGGAGTAGGACAGAATCAGATGTGGGCCGCCCAGTACTATCTCTACAACCGACCTAACAGCTTTATCTCTTCAGGTGGGCTAGGTACAATGGGTTTTGGTTTACCGGCTTCGGTAGGTGTGAAAATGGGACGCCCCGACCTGACGGTATGGTGCATTGACGGCGATGGCAGTTTCCAGATGACACTGCACGAACTGGCTACTATAGTCCAGGAAAAACTGGCAATCAAAATAGCCATTATGAACAATGGCTACCTAGGAATGGTACGGCAATGGCAAGAACTATTCCATGGCAAACGCTATGTCGCCACACCGCTCTGGGGACCCGATTACGTTAAACTAGCAGAAGCCTACGGCATCCCCGGAGTCAGGGTCAGACGAAGGGAAGAAGTAATCCCTGCAATTCAGCAGGCGATGGCGTATGATGGCCCATTCCTGATTGATTTCGGAATTGAGCCGGAAGAAAACGTCTATCCCATCGTACCGCCGGGAGCTTCACTATCAGAGTATCTGGAAATACCCGAGAAGGAGGTAGCATGGCAACGATAAAGCACACATTAGTCGCTCTTGTGGAGAACAAGCCGGGTGTCCTGAACCGGGTGGCGAGTCTTTTCCGTAGACGGGGTTTCAATATTGAAAGTATCACCGTAGGGCAAAGCGAAACACCCAATGTATCACGTATGACCATTGTTGTTGATGGGACAAACACATCCGTAGAGCAGGTGAGAAAACAATTAGATAAGTTGATTGAGACAGTTAAGGTAACCGATATTACCAGTGACAACATTGTCTTACGCGAACTGGCACTCATCAAGGTCAAGGCAACCTCAGCTAACCGCAGTGAGATTATTCAGGTTGTGGACATTTTCCGGGCAAATATCGTCGATGTCTCTACTGATTCACTGACGGTAGAAGTAACCGGTGATGAGGATAAGTTGAACTCGTTATTGAATTTATTGCATACTTTTGGAATTAAAGAAATGTGTCGGACAGGCCGTATCGCAATGACACGGGGGAACATCAATGAGATGGGACGCCGTATGTCAAAACAGCCTGAATCACCGGAGAGTTAACGATGCGACTAGGTTAATTTTACTGAGTTTGTACTATAATGATTAGACTAATAAGACAACAACAAGAAGAAAGGTCAGGAGAAGAAAATGGCAAAAGTATATTACGACAAAGATTGCAATCTAAAACTGCTGGATGGAAAGGTTATCGGCATTGTCGGTGGCTTCGGAAATCAGGGGCATGCCCACAGTCAGAACCTTCGGGACAGTGGCTGTAATGTGATTGTTTCTGAACTTAAGAGCAGCCAGCCATGGAAGGATGCCGTGGCTGCCGGTTTTAAAGTCATGGGAGCCGCCGAAATGGCAAAACAAGCTGATGTTATCGTGATGCTTGTTCCTGACCAGCTACAAAAGACCATTTACTACCAATCGATTGAAAAGAACCTCACCAAGGGCAAAGCTCTGATGTTTGCCCACGGTTTTAACATTCACTATGGGCAGATTGTTCCCCCACCCAATATTGATGTTGTTATGATTGCCCCCAAGTCACCGGGACGTATGGTGAGACAACTCTATACAGAAGGCAGAGGCACACCTGCTCTGGTAGCTGTTTACCAGAATGCTACCGGCAAAGCAAAGGATATTGCATTAGCCTATGCAAAAGGCTTGGGTGTGAGCCGCGCCGGTGTGATTGAGACCACATTTGAAGAAGAAACTGAAACTGACCTCTTTGGCGAACAAGTCGTGCTTTGCGGTGGTGCCAGTGCACTCATCAAAGCTGGTTTTGAGACTCTGGTGGAGGCTGGGTATCAACCGGAAATTGCCTATTTTGAGGTATTGCATGAACTCAAACTCATAGTTGATTTGATTTATCAGGGTGGAATTGCTCATATGCGGCGGTCGGTCAGCGACACGGCTAAATATGGTGATATTACCAGAGGTCCCAGAATCATTAATGATATGGTTAGGGAAGAGATGGAAGAAATCCTCGCCGAAATTCAGGATGGTTCTTTTGCCAAAGAATGGATTCTGGAGAATCAGGCAGGACGCCCCGTCTTTAATGCCCTGTTGAAGATGGATGCAGACCATCCAATCGAAGAGGTGGGAGCAGAACTTCGCCAGATGATGGCATGGCTTCAGAAGCAACCGACGAAGAAGGCAAAAAAACTCAGTAAATAATTCAAGTCATAACCAAAAGACACTCTTAACACTAGATTTGGGTGCTGTTTTTAGAGGCAGGGTGGATTAACTATGGACAAAGTAATTATATTCGATACGACATTAAGGGATGGAGAGCAAGCGGCAGGTGGAACACTCAACATCCAGGAAAAGCTGGAAATTGCACGGCAACTTGAGAAACTAGGGGTTGATGTCATCGAGGCTGGTTTTCCCATCGCTTCGCCGGGAGATTTTGAGGCGGTCAGCCTGATTTCTAAGGAAGTACGCCAACCAGTCATCTGCGCGCTAACCCACGCTAATGCGGCAGCTGTTGACCGTGCCGCCGAGGCAGTCAAGAAAGCGGCTCATCCGCGTATTCATGTCTTCCTCTCAGCTTCGGATATCCACCTTGTCTATCAGCTCAAAAAGAGCCGGCAGGAAATCCTGGAAATGGCATGCAATATGGTCGCTCGCTCTAAGAAGTACGTTGATGATATCGAATTTTCGCCGATGGACGCCAGCCGTACTGACCCCGACTACATCTACCAGATTGTGGAGGAGGTTATCAAGTGTGGGGCTACCACTGTAAACATTCCTGATACCGTCGGCTATGCCATTCCCAGTGAGTTCGGCGACTTAATTAAAGGCATTTTCAAAAACGTGCCCAATGTCGGCAAGGTAGTCATTAGCGTTCACTGCCACAACGACCTGGGGCTGGCAGTCGCCAATAGTCTGGAAGCCGTCAAACGAGGTGCCAAACAGGTAGAATGCACCATCAATGGCATTGGCGAGAGAGCAGGGAACGCCTCACTCGAGGAAATCGTGATGGCAATAAAAACCCGCAGTGATTTCTTTAGTAATCTCGCCACCAATATTGACAGTACACAGATTTACAAAACCAGTCGTCTCGTGAGCGAATTGACCGGGTTTATTGTCCAGCCCAATAAGGCAATTGTCGGAGCGAATGCCTTCCGCCATGAATCCGGCATTCATCAGGATGGTGTCATCAAAATAGCTAGGACATACGAAATTATGGACCCGAGGACAGTGGGTATCCCCGCCAGTAGTTTGGTACTGGGCAAACTGAGCGGGCGTCATGCATTCAAAGAGAGACTAGCCGAGCTAGGTTACACTCTAGATGATACCGCTTTCCAGCGTGCCTTTACTGCTTTCATCGCCCTAGCTGATAAAAAGAGAGAGGTCACCGATAAGGATATTGAATCGCTGGTAGCAGAAGACAAACGTACCATTGCTGATGCCTATCATCTGGACCGCATACAGGTAACCTGTGGTGACCGTGGCATACCCACTGCCGCCGTGAGATTGATTTCACCGGATGGCAAAACAATATCCGACGCCGCCATCGGGACAGGACCTGTGGATGCCGTCTGCGAAGCAATAGATAAAATCATCAAGATCCCGGATATCAAGCTCACTGAATTCACCGTGAATTCAGTGACCGAGGGGATTGATGCCATCGGAGAAGTGCTTATCAGAGTGGAGAGCAAAGGTATCACCTATACCGGACGGGGCGCTGATACGGATATTATTGTCGCCAGCGCCAAAGCCTATGTAAACGCCCTGAACCGTGTGGTTGCCGCCGGAAAAACAAAGAAATAGTCAGGGAGGTGTCTGAATACCAGAGCAACTAGTAATGGTACTACGTCTTCTATTAGCGGCGGCTCTCGGCGCGATTATCGGTTTTCATAGGGAAAGCGTTGGCAAGCCGGCGGGAACTAGGACTCTCGCTCTTATCAGCATTGGAGCGGCCATGTTCAGTGTGATTTCTTTATTGAGCTTTCCAGGAGCAGACCCCCGCCAGGATTGCGGCTGGAGTAGTTACCGGCATCGGCTTTCTAGGCGCCGGGGCAATCCTGCACCGCCAGGGTGGCATCGAGGGACTAACCACTGCCGCAACCATCTGGGTAGCAGCGGGAATTGGCTTGACGGCTGGTGCAGGCCTCTATATCATTGCTCCTGCGGTAACCGTCATAGCATTGATTATTCTCTTCCTCCCGCACAAAGATATAAAGTAATTATCACAAACAAATAATAAGGAACATAAAATGAATCTAGCTGAAAAAATCCTCGCCGCACATTGTGAGAAAAAGGCAGTGACTCCAGGTGAGTTCATCAATGTTCAAACTGACCTCATCCTTTCTAATGACATCACGGCGCCTATTGCCATCAAAGAGTTCCGTAAAATCGGCGTCAAGAAGGTCTTTGACCCGAAGAAGATTGTGATGGTCGCTGACCATTTTGTGCCGAATAAGGATATCACCTCCGCCGAGCAGGTGAAATTGATGCGCGACTTCGCCTACGAGCAGGGCATCATGTACTACGATGTCGGGCAGATGGGCATCGAGCACTGCCTCCTACCGGAAAAAGGTTTAGTCTTACCCGGCGATGTCATCATCGGAGCAGATTCACATACCTGCACCTACGGAGCCGTGGGGGCTTTTGCCACCGGTATGGGCTCAACCGATATTGCCGCCGCTATGGCAACCGGCGATATCTGGATGAAAGTCCCTCCAATCATCAAATTCATTTATCATGGCAAACTGGGCAAGTGGGTTGGCGGAAAAGATTTGATTCTTTATACCATCGGGCAGATTGGCGTTGACGGCGCACTTTACGCCGCAATGGAATTCACCGGCGAAGCAATTGACAACCTGCCAATGGACGGAAGATTTACGATGGCGAATATGGCAATAGAAGCCGGCGGGAAGGCAGGTATTTTCCATGTTGACCAGAATACACTAGATTATGTCAAGTTGCGTGCTAAACGACCCTACAAGGTTTATGAGCCAGACGCTAACGCCGAATACGCACAGGTGATTGAATACGATATCTCCAAAATGGAGCCGCAGGTATCTTTACCTCATTTACCATCTAATGCTAAGCCAGTAAGTAAATTGGGCAAGATTGAAATTGACCAGTCGGTCATCGGCAGTTGTACTAATGGCAGAATCAGCGACCTCCGTATTGCCGCCGAGATTCTGAAGGGCAAGAAAGTCCACCCGAAGGTACGCTGTATAGTTATCCCCGGCACCCAGCAGATTTATCTGGACGCGATGCATGAGGGTTTGATTGAAATCTTTATCAATGCCGGCGCCGTGGTCAGCACCCCCACCTGCGGGCCCTGTCTGGGTGGGTATATGGGCATTCTGGCAGGCGGAGAAAAGGCTATTTCCACCACCAACCGTAACTTCGTCGGCAGGATGGGGAGCACGAAATCCGAAGTTTATCTGGCGAATCCGGCGGTTGCCGCCGCCAGCGCCATTACAGGGAGAATTTCCAGCCCGGAAGAAATTAAATAAGATTGTCATTACGAGCGAAGGCGAAGTAATCTCAAGGAGCAAGAGTTGTCCCAACCCAGAGATTGCCACGGTCCGCCCTGACTTTGTCGGGACTCCCTCGCACTGACAATTACATAGCGCAGGAGGGGCTCAAATGGCAAAAAAGACAACCTGGACAGAAAAACTGAATAACGACCGGGGACTCCCCAGAGTACAAGAAGTCACCGATAAGATGTGCCAGTGCTGGGGCACTGGCACATTTGTCATTCCTGCTCCCAGAGAAGTAAATGAAATTATGAGGCAGGTACCAAAGGGTAAACTTACAACCATCAACGAAATACGTAAGAAACTCGCCAATAAGCACGGCACCAGTATTGCCTGTCCTATCACCACGGGTATTTTTGCATGGGTATCCGCCCATGCCGCTGAAGAAGCCTACGCCGCCGGCAAAAAGGATATTACACCATGGTGGCGTACTCTCAAGACTGGTGGAGAATTAAATCCCAAATACCCGGGCGGGGCAGCGGAGCAAGCCGCCCGACTGATGTCAGAAGGACATACTATTCTACCGGGCAACGGCAAAAAGCCTCCCGCTGTCAAAGACTATGAGAAGAAGCCGGTGGAAGTATAGAGTTGAAAAGGAATCGAACTGAAAGGAGTCTCACATGTTAAAGGGTAAAGTGCATCAATACGGCGCTAATGTTGATACGGATGCTATCATCCCTGCGCGTTATCTGAATATTTCGGAGGCGGAACTGCTGACAAAGCACTGTATGGAAGATATTGACCTCGATTTCGTGAAAAGGGTCAAACCTGGTGATATAATTGTAGCGGATACCAACTTCGGCTGTGGGTCGTCAAGAGAGCATGCGCCGCTGGCAATCAAGACATCAGGTATATCTTGCGTGATTGCGAAGAGCTTTGCGCGTATCTTCTTCCGTAATGCCATCAATATCGGCTTGCCCCTACTGGAAAGCGAAGCCGCTGTGGACGGCATCTCCAATGGCAATATGGTGGAAGTCGACCTAGAAAAAGGAATTATCAAAAACCTGACGACAGGTAAGCAGTTCACTGCCAAACCCTACCCTGAATTTATGAGCCAACTGGTGAAAACCGGGGGATTGATTGAATACACCAGACAGAGAGTGGCAAGTAACAAATCGAATAGATTCTACGAACGGAGGAGTTAAATAAGTGGCACAATTCAGAATCGTGGTTACTGCCGGAGATGGCATCGGGCCGGAAGTAGTTGATGAAGCGGTCAAGATCTTAAAGGTAATCGGCAAGAAATACGGACACACCTTTGACCTGCAGAATGAATTGATTGGCGGTGTGGCGATTGACGCTACCGGCGAGGCACTAACCAGAGAGACCCTCAACGAATGTATTAAGGCGGATGCCGTCCTGCTGGGCGCTGTCGGCTCCCCCAAATATGATAATCCGCTCAATAAAGTCCGTCCTGAGGACGGTTTGCTGGCACTGCGTAAAGGGATGGGACTATACGCTAACCTGCGCCCCGTCAAGGTACTGCCGATGCTGGCAGACAGTACCAATCTCAAGCCAGAGGTTATCAGGGGCGTAGATTTGATGGTAGTGCGTGAACTGACCGGCGGTTTGTATTTCGGGCGTCCAAAGAGACGCTACA
Source organism: Chloroflexota bacterium (assembly GCA_026389745.1). Taxonomy (GTDB): domain Bacteria; phylum Chloroflexota; class Dehalococcoidia; order Dehalococcoidales; family Fen-1064; genus Fen-1064. Next base: position 10,849 of record JAPLHG010000046.1, read on the forward strand.
CCACCACACGCGGTCGCCGCGGTGTGGACTCGATGGTTTACTCCGAGCAGGAAATTGCCCGCATCGCCAAAGTTGGCTTTGAACTGGCAAGAAGTCGGGGCAAAAGACTGATGTCCGTGGATAAAGCCAATGTTCTCGAGACTTCTAGACTATGGAGACAGGTCGTATCCGAGGTAGCTCAAGACTACCCCGATATTGAACTGGAGAACCAGCTTGTCGATTCCTGTGCTATGCGGCTGATTCAGAATCCCAGGTCTATTGATGTCATTGTTACCGAAAACACCTTCGGCGATATTCTCACCGACGAAGCCTCGATGCTGGCAGGCTCAATGGGGATGTTACCCTCCGCCAGTCTCGCCGGCACCCCTAAAGAAGGTGTGAAAGTTTCCGGGATGTACGAGCCAATCCACGGTAGTGCTCCAAAACGCGCCGGATTTAATATGGCAAACCCCATCGCTACCATTCTGAGTGCGGCAATGATGCTCCGCTACTCACTAGCTCTATCGAAAGAAGCCAAGGCAGCCGAGGATGCGGTGCTCGCCGTGCTTAGCGACGGCTACCGCACTTATGATATTATGTCGGAGGGGATGAAAAAGGTCGGTACCAAAGAAATGGGCGACTTCATCGCCGGGAGGGTCTGGAGACCGAATTAACAACTGTCTTTGCGAGGAGTCCTGACAGGTCGGGACGATGTGACAATCTCCGAGTGGGGAGGTTCCCGCCTCCCAGAGATTGCCTCGCTTACGCTTGCAATGACAGATAAAAATATTTGTGAGGTCAGACATTGTCTAAGATTTTTCTTTATGACACTACACTCAGAGACGGCTCGCAAAAAGAAGGCGTATCCTTTTCGGTCGTTGACAAACTAGAGATTGTCCAACGATTGGACGGTATAGGCATCCACTATATCGAAGGCGGCTGGCCGGGCTC
>JAPLHG010000117.1 GCA_026389745.1 Chloroflexota bacterium
CTTGTTTCTCAAATAGTTCTCCCTCTCCCTCTTATTTGCTTAGCTCGGCTTAATAAGTTTTACCTTGTCAGGTTTAGATATACCGTGCTCAGTAATGATGCTAGCGATATAACGAGCCGGAGTCACATCGAAGCCCGGGTTGCGTGCATGAGCCTTGGCATGCGTAATCCGGACACGAGTCACTACACCTTCGGCTGTAATTGTTTTTCCCTTGTTTCCAAGGTGCCAATTGCTAGTACGAATCTTTTTTTGGTCGGATTCTCAGCCGGCTGTTGTTTTAGCTGGGGGCTTGCTCTGCTTTAATAATCCTAAACCGGCTAGAATCAAACCTACGCCAATGACTATATCGACGATGCCACTCATCTGAATAAATCCAAGGAGTCCGATATTTGCCTTGGCCAGTCCCAGTATTGCCCTCTGTGCTGAAAGATAATCGTACATAACGGTTGGTGCCGCTTGGCCGGCTTGTATCTTGGGCTCCTCAATTGCCGCAAAGGCTTGCTGTTGTGCCTTTACGGTGTCGTATTTAGCGCTTACCTCTGATATTTTTAGCGGTGTGATTTGATCGGCGATTGCTTGTCTACCCGAGTTGGCTTGTACAATAAATATAATGCCTAAGACAAGACTTGCCACTCCCAGGATGGCGATAATCCATGTGATGTAACGATTCATCTCTTTCCCCTCCTTTAATTTTTGTAGAATAACTTGGCTTTCGCCTCTTTTGATATCACATCGTAATCAGTGCCTAGCACTACAGCCTAGACTGATTGTTGAGGGCAGGTCAGTCATGCTGTCCGAGCGATTGGCTTTCCACACGGGGGAGTTCCGTGAACCACTGCCACAGGGTCAGCCAGAGGAACACCACGACGAGCCCCAGGCTGAAGATCGGTGCTATGGAGAACAGGGAGAACCTGGCCAACTGGACGGTTGTGGCGTATACCAGTGGGATTCCCACCACCAACTCCAACAACCCGGCTCCAAGCCCGACGATCCGCATCCATTCTTTAGGACGAAGCAGAATCCCCACTGTGACTACGCCCCACCCGATCATCGCCACCCAGTGCAGCCGCTGCACGGCTACATAGATCGGCGCCCCGATCGTGAAAATACGACTGAGGCTGGCGATGCCGTTCATAAGGCAAACCACGAAGGTCATACCGGCTGCCAGACCAAGCAGTATGCGTCTCCACGGTACTCGCCCCACAAGCCGCATCAGGAGGAAGTAGAGGATCAGATTGGGCACAAAGACGAACAGGTAGACCGGAGGTAGGCCAGCGGCCATAAAGGGCACGTTGAGGAAGGCACCGCCTTGCAGCGCCAGCACATTCGCGACCACAACCAGCGGGAAGGCCCAGCCTTTTCGAGTGAAAAAGCCATAGGCGCTCAGGGCATAAAGCACTCCCGCAAAGATTCCGAGGTCCGAAAGGACGGGCATGACATACTTCAGAAGGATTTCACACCCCGGCTCGGCGGACTTCGCATGGGACGCGGTCGCGTACCAGCTCATGAAGAGGAGGAAAGTGCCAACGATACCTACCAGTGCACCAACGAGTGCTAGGATGGCGCCAAGACGTTCCCTCCGTTTCACTGTGTCACTCTCCTTTTGGTATTTCCCGGGCGAGTGCGCTCTCGAAGTTTGAGATAGCATAAGATGTCCCTCCTGTGGTAACATGATAAAGACAAATCAAGAGTTTCTTTGGAGCAACTTTACGCTTTTGTTGTTGAACATTCCTTGACTTTTGTCAAGAACTCGTCCGTTTTGAGTAAATGCCACGCGAGAGATGTTAGATGAATGGTCTGGCTCTTCGACTTGCGCAGGACGATGTTTTCAAAAAACTGCCTGAGCCCGAATGTGTTGAGCTCGCCGGTCGCGCTTTACATCGCCGCTTGCGAAAGAGGGAATTCTTGTGCCATCAGGGTTATCTCTGGCCGAATGTGATCCTGTTGGCTTCGGGGAAACTGCGCGTGATGATGCTCTCGGCGGGCGGCCGCGAATACACCCTGCTTGACATTAAACCTGGCGAGGTCTTCTGGGGACATTCCATTTTCGACAGCCAGCCGATGCCTGCATCACTAGTGGCAATGGAAGATTCGAATGTTTACCTGTGGACGTCCGAGGCGATCCTGACTGCTCTGTTTCGCAATCCAGAAGCAATGTGGGAAATTCACCGGACCCAGATGAAACTCATGCGCCGGGCTAGGGAGATCATCTATGGGCTGGCTTTCGAGCCTGTGGCCATCAGACTTGCCCGATTACTGCTGGGACGATTTGCAGAGCAGGATCGCACGACACTGGAACGTGAAATGTCTCTTGGCGAGATCGCCTCGCTGGTTGCCTCCAACCCGGAGGTGGTTTGCCGGTTGTTGCATCAATTTCAAACAGACGGTATTCTTGAAATCACGCGCACGACAATCGCCTTGCGAGATAAAACAGCGTTGGAGCGTCTGACCGAACTCGCCTGAACAGGAGAGGAAGTCTATGGCGAGGTCTTTGATAGATTTGATGTCAGATAACCCTGTCTTTGCTACCCTGAGCCCGGCGGAGCGAAAGGTTGGTCCATCAAGATGCTAGGCGATTACCTTGATCCTACCGTGTTTTGTCAATTTGTGATAATCCCCCTCGGTCTCTCGGTCATTCTTGATCTCTCGACCTCCGCCGGTCAGGGGAGCGAGTCGCACAGCACCAAGGCCGAAGCACATAAGGCATTTCATTCATATACCGATTGAGTAATACCCCTGATCGGTCAGGGCAGGGTTTGACACGAGTTGTCTCCCGTTGCACAATCGCTTGTTTTATGACTTAACAAAGTAGTAACTTATTGGGTAACTTTCTGGCCGGCTGTTCAATCCCTGTAAAAATGGTTCCTTAGTATATTGATTGATGGATAATAAGGGTTGATGGCTCCAGCTACAATAGAAAGGTGTTAGCAAGCACAAATCTATGTAGGAGGAGCCACCAAATGAAGAATAGCGCCGCCAAGAATCGTAAGCAAGTCCCAGCCGGGTACTTGGTGATCGGGGTTGACCCGCACAAAAAGAAGCATGCAGCTGTATTCATGACCCAGGATTTCACGACCCAAGACAAGTTGAAATTCGATAATTCCAGAAAAGGCTTTGAGATGGTACTCGAGAGAGCCAAAACCGAGATGCTGAGGACCGGATGTCGGGGAGTAATTTTCGCTATCGAAACTGGAGCTCACCACTGGCGTAACCTGGCGTACTTTCTGGACGAGAGAGGGATTCCCCTGCGGTTAACCAACCAATTCACATTGAAACGGCGCCGCGAGGGGAAGGATCTGAATCACCGGAAGAACGACTACAGGGACAGCGAGGTGGCCGCCCAACTGCTCTGCACTGGTGAGTTTAATGCCGCCAGATTATCACAAGGAGTCTATGCCGAGCTGCGCGCCGCATATGGCTCTTACCGCCGCCTAGTCAAAGAAAAGACCAGGATAATAAACCTGGTTAAGTCATACTTGATGGACTATTTCCTGAGTTCACAGAGGTTTTTAAGAATCCCTGTGGCCAGACGGCGACGAGTGTGCTCTGCACCTGCGCTATGCCCCGGGTGATTGCCAGCATGACAGAACCCGAGTTTATCGATACCATCAAAGCCGCGTGTCAGGGGCGCATTATGAAGGGAAAGCTCCAGGCTCTGCACCATGCCGCCATGACTTCGATCGGCATTGAAGCGGGTGCCCGGTCCGTCTCATCGGAAGTCGCCTTTTTGATAGAGAAATTTCACTTGCTTGAGCAGCAGCGGCACCACATGAACGAGACCCTAGCTATGCTGGTGGATGAGACCAAAGAGGGAAAATACCTGCTCTCAATAATCGGCCTGAGTTACGTCTCTGTGGCCGGCATACTAGCTGAACTTGGCTCATTCAGTTCTTACCAGAACGCCAAGCAGTTGATCAAGATGGCAGGCAGCAATCCGACGGAGTCTGAGTCAGGCGGTAAGAGGCACAGTCACACTCCAATAAGCAAACAAGGCCGTCCAGTGCTCCGCCATTGCGCCTGGACCGCAGTTATTCCCATGTTACGCTTCAATGCCGACTTTCGTGACTGGGCAAAGAAGCTGCGTGAGAGGCCGGCCGGCGCCAACCCTCTCAGTGGCAGAGAGGTCATGATCGCGGGGGTCAACAAGCTGTTACGCTTAGCTTTTGCCCTGGTAAAGAAGCAATCCTTTTACCTAACACCGGCACCACAGCCAGTAGAAATAGCAATATAGGAGGGACGGGACACATCAGGTGGGCAGGGTAACACCGCAGGTTCCTTTGGGAGCTTATACAAGCCAACCCGTCAATAAAACATGGTGCCCTGCCCTCCTGGCCAAACCCGCATGAAGTATGATGGGCGCTCCTCTTAAGGAGTAAGCCCGTATCTGAACGCTAAGTTGGGGGCCAGGAAGATAGAGGCTAGGGGCTGCTCACCGATGTGCTGTTGGGTAAGAATCAATACACTGGAGGCATTGACTGAATCAATATAGTATGTTTATTAATCGTTGGCACCACGCTCATGGTTCAGGCGTGGAATAGGGCGGACGTTTTTATACCGCTAGGTAACAAAACGTCAGAATGTTCAATCCGAAGTTGCTGTTTGACGGATGCTGTCAGGTATAATAGACTCTGGCTACGGGTCTTGGATAAAAGATAGGTGGAGCGATAACAATCAGATGGGAGACAAAAGGTGTTCGCTTGGGAAGCGTCTTGGAAGGTGTGGTAACAAATGAGGATTTTGCTAGTCTCAGGTAATAAGCCGGGGGAGAGACTACCTGTCTTCCCACTAGGATTAGCGTATTTGGCAGGGAGCCTCAACAAGATGGGGCATGAGATAATAGGCTTCGATGTAGCCTTTCATAGGGATTACAAAGAACCATTGAAGAAGGCTATTGCCGAGTTTTGCCCTGAAGCCATTGGCATTTCGCTTCGTAATTTAGACAATCAGCGGTATTCTTCTCCTATTTCCTTCTTACCGGAGGCGAGGGCAGTGGTAAAAGTTTGCCAAGAATCATCAAAGGCAAAAATAATCGTTGGTGGTTCAGGGTTTAGCATCGCGCCCGAGCAACTACTGAACTACCTAGGGGCAGATTTAGGAATAGTCGGAGAAGGAGAAAGAGCCATCAGTGACCTTGCACAGGCTATCGAAGAGAGAAGTGACTGTGGCAACATTCCCAGAGTTGTGGTGCGAGGGCATGGAAGGACAAAGATGGCGAAGCCTCGCCGAATTGAAGACCCGGGTAGCCTCGAGCTACCTAACCGGGACATTTTTGAGCCGAGAAAGTATCTTCAAGCGGGAGTTGTACTTAACGTCCGAACAAAAAGGGGATGCCCCTTCAAGTGTATCTATTGCACCACTCCCCAGATAGAGGGAAGCAAAATGAGAGTTATTACGCTCCAAAAAGTTGTCAATGAGTTAGAAATATTGAAAGAAGTCTACGGGACAGACGAATTCTATTTCACTGACAATATCTTTAATTATCCCGCCAAGCATGCCGAATCAATATGTGAAGAAATCATTTCAAGAAGGTTAAACATCAAGTGGTATTGCATAGCCAACCCTTGCTCGCTATCAAAAGATCTACTGCGGCTTATGAAAGAAGCGGGTTGTTACGGCTTGTCACTCGGGAATGAGAGCGGTAGTCCACAGATGCTCAGGAACCTGCGCAAGAATTTCACTGTAGAGCAAGTTAGTCAGTCTTGCTCATATTGTCGTGAACTGGGCATAAATTATACTTGCTTCCTGCTACTAGGGGGGCCTGGGGAAAACAGGGGAACCGTCGAGGAAAGCATATCTACGATGGAGAGACTAAAACCCGACTCTCTTTCCATAACGATAGGCATCCGTGTATACCCCAATACTGAACTTGCTCGAATAGCAAAGGATGAAGGTATTCTTGATGTCCATAGCGATCTTTTGTCCCCGACTTTCTATTTATCTCACAAGATAAGAGACTGGATATTCGATTATATTAAAGAGGTTGGGGAGCGAAATGGCTGGAATTTCCCTATTCTAGCTGAGACAGATGCTTCATAATTGAAGGTTACAATAACAGAGGTGCAACTTTCTTTCGCATCCGGCCATACCCGTTTGTTTTCTTGGCAGAGACACTTTTTTTGGTGTAATGTTAAGCTAGGTAATTCAAAGTCTTCGGAAAATCCTATATTTAGAAGATAGCAAGTTAACAAAAGTAGGAAAGCCTATGGCTAAAGATAGTATGGGTCCTCAAACCCTGATTTACCCCACGCCCGTGCTCTTAGTCGGGGCAACAGTTTATGATAAACCAAATTTTATGACCGTCGCCTAGTCTGGTACTGCCACTAGAATATCAATGTGCTTTGAGAAAAATTCAACACAGGAGGTTAGAAATGGCACAGAGGCCAACCTTTATGGATGAACTTAGAAAGCATGACCCGGAATTCTTTGAACTGGTAAGTGCGGTCATGACCAAAACCCAAGAAGCGGGTGCGCTCGATCCAAAGACTAAGACTTTGATAACCCTTGCCCTCGACGCTGCTGGCAATCACCCGGAAGGAGTGAGGTCTTTAGCTGCCAGAGCCAGAGCAATGGGTGCCAAGGAGGAAGAAATAATCGAGACCATACGCCTGGCTTTCGTTGGCGCTGGCATCCCCGGACTGGTAGCCGGGCTAGCTGCTTTCCGGGAATAAGGCAATAGATTTCCTTGCTGATGGAGGTGTACCATGCCCTATAAAGTTAAGATAACTGTACACGCCGTAACTAAGAATAAGTGTCCTCAGGGGTTCAAGGAGGGAGATAGCTGGCTTGTGGAAGATGGGAAAACACCGGGTGGAATGTGTGCCGGGGCTTA
>JAPLHG010000079.1:0-4951 GCA_026389745.1 Chloroflexota bacterium
AGCGAGCAAGGATTAAGGAATCGGACCGGGTCACTGCTGTCAGAGCAGGGTTAGAAAGAATGGGTGTCCGCGTTATTGAGGAAGCGAACTTGCTGACCATTACTGGTACAAAGCCAAAGGGAGCACATATTGGTAGCCATAATGACCATCGCATCGCGATGGCATTCAGCCTGCTAGGGTCAGCAGTTGGAGAAACGATTATTGACCGGGCAGAATGTGTCACCAAGACCTATCCGGAGTTCTGGGAAGTCTTCAAAAAACTGGGAGGGAAAGTGAAGTTAAATGAGCAATAGTCTGGGTAAAATGTTCACCGTCACCAGTTTCGGGGAAAGCCACGGCAAATGCGTCGGCATCGTTGTTGACGGCTGTCCAGCCGGCTTGCCGATTAGCGAGAAAGACATCCAGACCGAACTGGATAAAAGAAAACCGGGCAAAGGAGTGGCATCTACCAAAAGAGCCGAGGAAGACAAGGCAGATATTCTATCCGGCATCTTTAAGGGACACACGACCGGAGCACCAATATGTCTTCTCGTCTGGAACAACGATATTGACTCCGGAGCTTATGAGAAAACCAGAGCTTTGTTACGACCGGGGCATGCTGACTACACCGCATTTATGAAATACGGCGGGTTTAACGACTTCCGCGGCGGCGGCAGATTTTCCGGCAGAATTACATCCGGTTTCGTGATGGCAGGTGTAATTGCCCAAAAACTGCTCAATGTGATTGGCGTTGAAATTATCGCTCATACCGTAGAAATTGGTGGTATCAAAGCACGCACAAAAAACCCTGAAGAAATCAGGAGAGCCGTTGAGCAAAATCCCCTCAGATGCGCCGACCCGCAAGCCACAGAAAAGATACTGAAAGCTATCAAAGAGGCTGGAGGAGAGGGGGATAGTCTCGGCGGTATTATCGAAGGCATTGCCCTGAATGCCCCCATCGGACTGGGTGAGCCTGTTTTCGATACCCTGGAAGGTGAACTAGCAAAGGCACTGTTTGCCATCCCGGCAGTCAAGGGAGTTGAGTTCGGCGCCGGCTTTGCCGTAGCTGGAAAGAAAGGCTCTGAAAATAACGACCCGTTTATTATTAAACGTGGTAGAATTTTAACCGCCACAAATAATGCCGGGGGTATTCTGGGCGGTATTAGTAACGGCATGCCCATTGTCGTTAGAGTCGCAGTGAAACCAACGCCGTCAATCAGCCAAAAACAGCAAAGCGTAAATATTGATACGATGGGAAATGCCGAAATGAAAATAACGGGCAGACATGATGTCTGTATTGTCCCCAGAGCAGTACCGGTCGTGTCCGCAATGATGGCAATCACTCTCTGCGACCATGCCATAAGAGCAAGGCTCATTCCGGAGGTAATCAAATGAATCTCAAAGAACTGAGAATTAAGATTGATGAGGCCGATGATAGGATTGTGCGGCTTATTGCCGAAAGGATAAGACAGTCACAAGAAATCGGCAAGGAAAAACAAAAACAAGGTAAACCAATTGAGGACCCTAACCGTGAAGAAAAGGTGCTTGCCCACATAAGAGATATCGCTCGTAAAGAGAACCTGGATGAGAAGGAAATCGAGAGCATCTACCTGCAAATTATTAAATCTTCCAAGAGTGCCCAGGGAACAGTGGTGGCATTCCAGGGTGAGATTGGAGCATATAGCGAAGAGGCGGCTTTCCAATATTTCGGGAATTCCGTCAATGCCAAACCCTGTGAAAACTTTGATAATGTTTTCAAGCTCGTTGAGCAAGATGAAGTATCATATGGCGTTGTACCGATTGAAAACTCACTAGAAGGAAGCATCAGTCGTGTCTATGATTTGCTATTAAATTCAAGCCTCAAAGTCTGCGGGGAATTGGAACTGCGAATTGTTCACTGCTTAATTGCCAATCACGAGGCCAGTCTAGACACAATCAAAAGAATATATTCTCATCCTCAAGCATTGGGGCAGTGCCAGGCATTTCTCAGACATCTCAATTGCGAGCTGGTGCCAACCTATGACACTGCCGGTAGCGTCAAGTTCATTAAAGAGCAAGGCATCATTGATGGCGCCGCTGTTGCCTCCGCCCGCGCCGCTGAAATTTATGGGATGAAAATTCTAGCTCGGGAGATTGAGGATAACCCAAACAATTTTACTCGCTTCTTCATCCTTGCCAAACAGGATTCACCACCAACGGGTAAAGATAAGACCTCCATCGTCTTTTCTGTGAAACATAAACCCGGGGCACTTTACGGAGCTATTAAAGAATTTTCTGATAGCAAAATAAATCTGACTAAAATTGAGTCGCGTCCAACCCGCCAGAAGGCGTGGGAATATAATTTCTACCTTGATTTTGAAGGACATCATCAAGACAAAATGGTAAAAGATACTCTGGATAAACTAGAAAGGCATGCTCTATTCTTGAAAGTTCTCGGTTCTTATCCTAAAGCAACGTAACGAAATTTCCGAGGTGAACGGATGAAGATAGCCATAATCGGTGGCTCAGGCAATATGGGGCGCTGGTTTGCCCGCTACTTAACAAAAGAAGGAGCACAGGTAATAATCACCGGACGGAACCAAGAGAAATTGCTCTCCGTCGGGAAAGAACTGGGAATACCAACCGCCACGAATATTGAAGCCGTCAAACAAGCAGACTTCGTCATCATATCAGTACCCCTCGATACCTTTGAGTCAGTGGTCAAGGAGATTGCACCTTATACTCGTCAAAAACAAATTATTGTTGATGTCACTTCGTTAAAATCCCGGCCTGTCGAAATAATGCACCGCCACATCACGAAGGGCATTGTACTGGGGACGCACCCGGTATTCGGGCCCGGTGCCAAGGACATAGCAAAGCAGAACTTTGTCCTCACTCCCACCAACAAAGATGAAACGGCTCTAGCTGACAATATTAAACAACAGCTTGAGGATAGAGCCGCTATTGTCTCCATCATGACTCCTCAGGCACACGATGAAATTATGACAGTTGTACTAGGGTTGGCACATTTTATTGCCATTGTCTCTGCCGATACCCTGCTCAGCTTTGACAAATTTCAAGAGATGAAGAAAATCGGCGGTACCACTTTTAAGGTACTTTACACCCTGATAGAAAGCGTTATCTCAGAAGACCCACAGCTTTATGCTTCACTGCAAATGAATTTTCCCAATATCAGAAATGTCGAGACACTCTTTCAAACTAATACCAAAATCTGGGCTGATATGGTAAGAAACAAAAACAAGCAAAAATTTGCACAAAGAATGGACTCACTGAGAGAGAAACTGGGGAAGACCGACCCTGCTTTCCATAGCGCTTACGAGAATATGTACAAGATAACCGAGGGGTTGTAATTAATGCTATTCGGGGTATAACGAAAGGTCGTGACTTGTGATTCGGGGGGGGATTCCGAGGAGGACTCCCGTGGGATTATTGCTAACCCCACGGGAGAAAAGTCTAGAAAGTATCAGGCGCTATATATGGTATCAGGATAGTCTTCCAGCATCTTCCCCACAGGTGTAGTAAAGTTATCGCCCAAAAGCAAGCCAAGTATCTGATTTAGTATCTTTACTGACTTTGTCAGATTATTTATTTTTCTTTCCCATTCCCATCCCTATGGTTAATTCCCTTCCTGGTGAATCATTTATTTCGGGTTATTTAATAAAGTGCATATATGGGTGATGTTCCAGGAAAGACTCTGTGGAGGTAGTGAATTTAGCACTTATCAGTAAATCAACCACTCTCCCGACTACTGCAGCTGATTTAGCGATGCTCTTCTTTTCCACACCTCTTTATCACCTTCAATTACAACTTTACAGCTATCAGGTAACAAGAGCATTAAAATATGCCACAAGTAACAAAAGAGTTAGGCGAGAGTAATAAATGAGTTACAATGGTAAAATTCGCATGGGGGTTGACGTGTGAAGTGAGGCAGGGGCAGATAAAAGGCTATTCAGGCTTAGCCAGAAAATAGCCAACCCCTGTCTTAATAAGAATGATTCGTGGCTTTCCCGGGTCTTGTTCTACCTTCTCACGCAGACGGCGGATATGCACTTTCAAGCTATCAGTAGCGCCGGGGTAATCATCACCCCAGACCGCCTCAGCCAGATTGGAATGAGTGACCACACGACCAGCATTTTTCATAAGGTAACCGAGGATATGGTTCTCCGTTACGGTCAGAGCAACTTCCTTACCGCCCACATACAATTGCCCGGTATTAGCATCAAGCCGCAAAAGACCGAAGGTGAGCATACCCTCCTCTGAAGGCATATGCCGACGAATCATAGACCTGACACGCGCCAGAAGCTCCAACTGCCGGAAAGGTTTGGTGATGTAGTCATCAGCCCCCCATTCCAACCCCTTAACAACATCCGCTTCTTCAGTCCTGACAGTGAGAATAATTGTGGGAACAGCAGAAAAACGCCTGATTTGACGCAATACCTCAAAGCCAGTGATATCAGACAATCCCAAGTCAAGAATGACAATATCAGGTTGTTCACTTTCCACCAACTCCACACCCTTCTGACCAAGTCGGGTGGAGACTACCTTTGCTTCAGGCCAACGAATCTGAAAAGCCAGTGATATAGCATCAACAATCTCTTTATCATCTTCAATAACCAGAACCTTCATAATCCATCTCCTAAGTAGTCGTTCCCACCTGATGACCGAGTGGGGATATGGGGATTGAAAAGGAAAAAGTAGCCCCCTTGCCTTCCTGGCTTTGTACCCATATTCTACCGCCGTGCAATTGTACCAGATTCTTGCACAACGCTAGCCCCAGTCCCAACCCACTGAGATGTTCACGGTCGCTTAATTGTCGATGATAAGGCTGAAACAGTCTTCTCTGTTCTTCTTCTGGTATACCACGGCCGGTATCTTGGACTTCTACAAGTAGAGAGCTCTTCTCTGTTCTGGCTCTTAAAGTGATCATGCCACCCTCCGGCGTGAACTTCGTGGCATTAACCAGCAAATTCTG
>JAPLHG010000079.1:5024-12509 GCA_026389745.1 Chloroflexota bacterium
CAAGACTATTGGCAGAGACGAAGGTAATTCCACCTTCAGGGTCTGCCCATTACTTGAAGCAACCACTGACATTTCATTACCTACCTGATTGAGTAACTGAAACACATCCACACGCTTGGGATTGAGGCGCAACATGCCAATTTCACCCCTGGCAAGGTCAAGGAGTTCCCCAATCCTCTTATTCAGATTGATGGCACCACGCTGGATATTCTGAGCGACACTCAACCACGGCTCCTCCCTAATGCCACTGACCAGGAGGTCGCTGGAAGACATAATAGGTGTTAATGGAGTCTTCAATTCGTGCACCAGTGCTCGGGTAAATTCAACTCTTCTCTGAACTTCGGCTTCTAGTTCATGACGTAGTCTCCGCTCTTTTTCGTAGGCTTCCTCCAGTTTCTCCTGCGCCAATTCGCGTTCTGTGATATCCATTGAATGACCTAAAACAGCACGCCCGCCTTGATACTGAATGGAAACCACTCCTTCCAACAGCCATCTTACCTTGCCATCTTTACTTAGAATACGATATTTATATGGTGAGTACCCCCCACCCTTAAGCATTTTGGTAGCATTCTCACGCACCATCTCCTTATCTTCAGGGTGAACTAACTTCATAGATTCGGTATTAATGAGTTCATCCGGACTACCCGCAGTGACACTACGAAAATACTCATTGACGAACTTGAACTTACCGTTCTGTACAATAAAAAGTCCGATGGGTGTACTGCTTCTAAAAATCCTGACAATTTCTTCATCCTGCCGTAACTGGCTCTTAGAAGCTTCCAGTTCAACAACCCACCGACGGAGGTCGTCAAGTTCTTTTATCAACTGTGCCTTGGTCTTGCATTCGTCTTTCATAGAGCTACGATTAGATTCTACTTCTCTCATCCCCAAGCGTCAAATTGCAGGCTGGAAGGAGAAAACATCCGATCTTCCAAATGCAGATGACCCCGCTTGAGCAGGGTCATCTGCAAATAATTTTCCAGCCTGATGATTTTCCCCAGACTACCAGGTGAGTGGCGTCATAGTCAGGAGTTCCCTCGCAATCTCCGGATATTTGGCAATGAAGAGAAGCTCATCCTCTACCAGAGGTTTTTGCGCAGCGACATTAGCATATCTTACTAACTCAAGCACCTTACTGGCTTCTTCAGGAGTTTTGAAACTAATAGTCACATCGCCGGCAAACTTGTCCATAATGTGTCTGAATCCGGAAATGCCGCTATACTGTCCACTGCAAATCTCCCTGCCTGTTTCAACGGTCTCCGGTTGTCCTCTGCCGAGCTCACCATAACCATATAACTCATAGTTGGAAGGATTTTTTAAGACGCCATCAGCATGAATACCAGAAGCATGGGCAAAAGCATTCGAGCCCACCCCTGGCTGGTTAATGGGAATTGGGACACGAAACGCATAGCTGGCAAAATTGGCGACCTTCCACGATTTTGACAAATCAATTCCATTGCCAAGCTGATATTTTTTAGCGAAATCTTTTGATTTAGTAATTGACAGAAGTACCGCCACAAGGTCAGCGTTACCTGCTCTCTCACCAATACCATTCACTGTGGTATTGATATAGGCATCCTGTCCGCCATCAATTGCGCCCTTAGCACCGGCAATGGAGTTAGCAACCGCCATCCCCAGGTCGCCGTGGCAATGGAGTTCAATAGGTAGGTCTACATTCTCAGCCAATGATTTTATTGTTTCATAAATAGTAAAGGGATTATCATAACCCAAAGTATCGCAATACCGGAAACGTTCAGCACCATGCTCTTTTGCCGCCAGCCCAAACTCAATCAGGAAATGAAGGTCGGTACGGGAAGCGTCTTCGGCATTCACTCCAATACTCCCGGCACCCAAAGAGCGAGCAGCATCAACTGACTCGGTCATCATCTTCAAGATATCTTTTTTGCTTTTCCTGCCCTGGTATTTCCCTTCAATCATCTGGCTTGAGGTCGAAGCTGAAAGATTGAGATGCTTAATTTCCGGTACCAGTTTGAAGGTGAGTTCCACATCTTCGGTGAGAGCCCTAATCCAGCCTGATAATCGGATGGGTTTTAGAACGCCCCTCTGTGCTAATCTCAGATTAGCACAGAGATAGTGCGTTTCATGACGGGTAGTCGGGAAACCAAACTCAGACTGGAACACGCCCATTTCGTTCAGATAAAGATTTATCATTGTCTTTTCCAGCTTGGATAAGCCAAGTTTGGCTGTCTGAACGCCGTCCCGATTTGTCACGTCAATGATATAGATTTTGCCCATCAGTCCCTCCAACCAACCTAAAGACTGCCTTTATATTAGGATAACAAACTATTGTTACGAGAATATTAAATGCTTCTCTTTAATTATATAACAGGCAATAGTATTACAAAAGAGAACTGATTTAATGATTGCCAGCATTAAACTCTGCCAAGTCGTCGTATCACGGCATCGGCAACCTGTGAGGTGCCCACTGCCTTATCATGGGCATCTGGCCTGAGGTCATAGGTAACATTCTCACCTTCGGCAACTACCGCGGCAATCACCTTTTCCAACTGGTCGGCGCTCTCTTTCTCACCGAGGTGACGGAGCATCAAGACGCCGGAAAGCATCATTGCCATCGGATTGACCTTATTCATGCCTGCATACTTCGGCGCACTGCCATGAGTTGGCTCAAAAACTGCTATCTCATCGCTGAGGTTAGCACCAGGAGCCACACCCAATCCCCCTATCAAACCCGCACAGAGGTCAGATAATATATCTCCATATAGATTCGGAGCAACAATGACATCAAACTGATGGGGTTTCTGCACCAACTGCATGCACATGTTATCCACAATTCTATCTTCGAATCCAATATCAGGATACTCCTTGGCAACCTCACAGGCACACGCAAGAAACAATCCATCGGAGAATTTCATAATATTGGCCTTATGAACAGCGGTAACTTTCTTACGTTTGTAAGTGCGGGCATATTCGAAGGCAAACTTGACGATGCGCTTACTGCGAAACTCCGAGATAGCTTTAATACTGATACCGGAATCAGGACGGATTGCACCCCGTTTAGCATCAGCGACATATCTGATTAGTCCTGCCGCTTCAGACGTGCCACGCTCGAATTCGACACCTGCATAAAGGTCTTCCAAATTCTCCCTGACAATGACAAGGTCAATATTTTGATAACGGGACGGCACGCCAGGATAGGTCTTACAGGGGCGCAGGCAGACGTAGAGTTCCAGCTCTTTGCGAAGCGCCACATTAACACTGCGGAAGCCGGAACCAACAGGAGTTGTTACGGGACCTTTGAGAGCAACTTTGTTTTTCCTTATAGATTCAATGACCGAAGACGGCAGGGGTGTACCGTACTTCTCCATGGC
The DNA here is from genome assembly GCA_026389745.1 of Chloroflexota bacterium. Classification (GTDB taxonomy): domain Bacteria; phylum Chloroflexota; class Dehalococcoidia; order Dehalococcoidales; family Fen-1064; genus Fen-1064. The sequence goes on from JAPLHG010000079.1 coordinate 8,375, forward strand.
AGAACTCCCCACTTCAGCAAAATCCCACTTAAACTTAACGCCCGTGGCTTCCAGAACCCGTCGTGTTGCTTCCGTAACCTGGGGTCCCACGCCATTACCGGGAATAAGAGTAATATTATAGATCATACATCTCCTAGACCTTCACAGCCTGAAATCGCCGTGCTTTTCTATATAAGGCAGAATCCCACCTTCGTCAAGAATACGAAGCATCACTGCGGGAATCTTACCGAAGGCGAGTTGCTTGCCATTGCTCTTATTTTTAATGACGCCTGACTGAAGGTCAATCTCGAGTTCATCACCATCGCCAATGCTATCCGTATCGCATACCAGAACGGGCAATCCGAGGTTAATGGCATTTCTGAAGAAGATGCGCGCTACGGATTTTGCCAGAATGGCTTTAACTCCAGCCATTTTTATGACCAGCGGGGCATGTTCCCGACTCGACCCCAAACCGAAGTTATTGCCGCCGACGATGAAATCACCCTGTTTTACACGCGATGCAAAGGTTGAGTCGGCATCTTCCATCACATGTTTGGCAAGCTCCGGAAGATTGCTCCTCAAATAAGCATACTTACCTGGGATAATGAGGTCAGTAGAAATATCATCACCAAATTTAAAAGCTTTGCCTGTTAGCATCTATAGAAACTCCCTCGGGTCTGTAATCTCACCCTTGACTACCGTCGCCGCCGCCGTTGCCGGACTTCCCAGATAAATAAACGCCTCGGCACTACCCATACGACCTTTGAAATTACGATTAGCCGTGGAGAGACAACTTTCCCCATCGCCCAAAACACCTTGATGCAAACCAAGACAAGAACCACATCCCGGCGGCAGAATCACTGCTCCTGCCTCAAGAAGAGTCTTGATGTAGCCTGCAGCTGTTGCCGACATTAAGATATCTCGTGATGCAGGGGTAACTATCAGCCTCGTGTCAGGATGCCGATGTTTCCCTTCCAGCATCCGAGCGACGATTTCTATGTCTTCCAAACGACCATTGGTACAGGTGCCAATGGATACCTGCTGAATCTTAGTACCTATCACCTCTCGGACCGGGACAACATTGTCTACCGTGTGCGATTTGGCAACCATTGGTTCAAGGTCACCTAATTTTATCTTAATGACTCGCTGATAGAGAGCATCACCATCGGCAGTTATTGGCGTATAATGGTCGGCTCTCCCCTGTTCCGTAAGATAACGGCATGTCGTCTCTTCGGCAGGGAAAAGTCCCACTTTAGCGCCGGCTTCCACCGCCATATTCGATACCGTCAGGCGCTGTGAAATACTCATCCCACCAATACCATCGCCACCAAATTCCAATGCTTTATAAGTTGCTCCGTCAGCCCCAATCTGTCCAATGAGATAGAGGATGAGGTCTTTAGCTGAAACACCCTCCGCGAACTTACCCTTCAATTCCACCAGAAAAGTCTCCGGAACCCGGAACCATGTTCTGCCCAAACCGAGACCAATTGCCACATCCGAAGAGCCCATACCACAAGCGAAAGCACCCAAACCACCAGCGGTAACCGTATGGGAATCCGTGCCAATAATCAAATCACCCGGCTTTGCCAGAGATTCCGCCACAAGCTGGTGGCAAACACCATCGCCGACTTCACTAATGAGAGCGCCAGTTTGCCGGGCAAATTCACGCAGAAGGATGTGGTCATTGGACATTTCTCTGCTCTGGCTTGGTGCTGCATGGTCAAGGAATACCGCCGCCTTCAGGGAATTCGCCAGTTTCTTGAATCCACCAGCCCGGAACTGCCTCACTGTCAGTGGTCCAGTGGTATCCTGCACAAAAGCCAGGTCTATCTGCGCCACAACAATATCACCGGCATGGGCATCGCTCCTGGATTTAGTGCTCAATATGATTTCAGCAATTGTTTTGCCCACAATAATGACCACTCCATAACAAGTATAATAAAGTCACATCCGAGTTTTAGGTATGACAGGAAGATACGAGAACCAATTTACAATCTAATTTTATCTGCAACGAATCTAATAAGCAAGTATTAATTTCATCTCGTATTTTCAAGAACGGGTTTCTTAAACAAAAAATCCCCCTCCTCTTGATAGAGGAGGGGGATTTAATACGATTAATCAGATTAGGACAGGTTTATAGCCTCTCATTGACCAGTACATCCACCACCGACGGGTCAGCCAGTGTGCTGGTATCACCGAGATTCCCGACCTCGCCGGCGGAAATCTTGGTGAGGATACGGCGCATAACGGCGGAAATCTTGGTGAGGATACGGCGCATAATCTTACCGCTTCTGGTCTTGGGTAAAGCGTCAGCAAACTGAATTTTGTCAGGTGAAGCGATGGGGCCAATCTTCTTACGCACCCACGCCACCAGTTCTTTCTTCAGGTCTTCGGTCTTGGCTACGCCAACCTTCAGGGTAACAAAGGCATAGATGCCTTGGCCCTTGATCGGATGAGGCATACCGACTACCGCCGCTTCAGCAACGGCATGGTGAGCCACAAAAGCGCTCTCTACTTCAGCCGTGCCAATGCGGTGCCCCGATACCTTCAACACGTCATCAATACGGCCCATCAGCCAGAAATAGCCATCCTCATCCCGCCGGGCACTGTCGCCGGTGGTATAGACGCCGTGGAAGCGGGCAAAGTAGGTCTTCTTGAATCTCTCCGGGTCGCCGTAAACACGCCGCATCAACCCCGGCCAGGGCCGCTTGATTACCAGATAACCACCCTCATTGACATCAGCCGGGGTATTATCCTCTCTCACAATGGCCGGTTCAATACCGGGGAATGGTAAGGTAGCAGAGCCGGGTTTCAACGGGGTAGCACCGGGCAGAGGGGTGATGAGAATGCCGCCGGTCTCGGTCTGCCACCAGGTATCAACGATGGGGCGCTTGCCTTTACCGATGACATTGTAGTACCACATCCATGCCTCGGGGTTGATAGGTTCACCCACAGTACCCAGAACACGCAGACAGCTCATGTCATGCTTATCGGGCCAGGCATCACCCTCTCTCATAATTGACCGGATAGCCGTGGGAGCGGTGTAGAAAATATTGACACGATATTTTTCTACAATATCCCAGAATCTATCGGGGTGGGGATAAGAAGGGATGCCTTCGAACATGACGCTGGTAGCGCCGGCGGCAAGCGGTCCGTAGACTACGTAGCTGTGTCCTGTTATCCAGCCAATGTCTGCCGTGCACCAGAAAGTATCCTCGTCTTTATAATCAAAAACCCACTTGAAGGTCTGGTAAGTATAGAGCAAGTAACCTGCCTGGGTGTGCAGAACACCCTTGGGCTTGCCGGTACTGCCGCTAGTGTAGAGAATGAAGAGCGGGTCCTCAGAATCCAGTTTCTCGGGTTCACAAACCAGGCTGATGTCGGGGGCGGCCATCAGCTCGTGATACCACCTGTCTCGTCCCGGCTCCATTTTGACATCAGCGCCAGCGCGTTTGACGACCACGACATTCTTAACCTTGGGGCAGGCTCTGAGGGCTTCGTCAGCGTTATCCTTGCTTCTGACAACCTTGCCCCCACGGTAGTAGCCATCGCAGCAAACAAGCACGGTTGATTCGCAGTCAAGCATTCTGTCGCGGAGGGATTCGGCGCTGAAACCGCCGAAAACGACATTGTGAATCGCGCCAATGCGGGCACAGGCAAGCATTACAATGGGTAGCTCCGGGATCATCGGCAGGAAGACAGAAACGCGGTCGCCTTTCTTAACGCCCAACTTCTTGAGCACGTTGGCGAATTTGTTCACGTCGTTAGACAGCTGCTGGTAGGTCAGAGTACGGCTATCGCCAATATCACCTTCCCAAATAATTGCCGCTTTGTTCTTGCGTTCGGTTTTGAGGTGACGGTCAACGCAATTATACGAAACGTTCAGTTTGCCGCCGACAAACCATTCGTGTTTCCCTTCGGCAAAATTCTCTACCAGAACCCTATCCCATTTTTTGTACCAGTCGAGTTGTTCTGCCTTCTCAGCCCAGAAAGCCTCGGGGTCTTCGATGGATTTTTGATAAATCTTTCTGTACTGGGCCAGGCTTTTGATGTAAGCTTGTTTGCTAAGCTCTTTCGGGGGTTTGAAAACCCTCTTCTCCTCCTGCATGGAGGTAATCCCTTTTTCTACCGGTTCAGCCATTTTTTACTTCGACAC
>JAPLHG010000060.1 GCA_026389745.1 Chloroflexota bacterium
CTATCAGAATATTTCGTCTTGGTGGTGAGCATCCCTGGGATAGGGATAAGGATGTTACCTACGTTTCCTGCCCTGACCCTGAGCGCATCCTGATATATGAAGTGAGAAGACTGCGCTAGGATTAACATTTGTCCATTCTGTGACTTGCGTGAGGTGCTCTGCCCACTATCCGCCAAGTGGGACACTATGAGCATAGTGTCTTCTTCGAGAGGTCACATTTCAAGCGAATGTGACCTCTGCGTCAGGTATCTTTTACCATTGACATAGTGAAGTGAATAGTTTATCGTTCGTAGCAAGAAGGAGGTGAATCAATGCAGGCATATTGTGTAAAATGTAAAGCCAAAAAGGAAATGAAGAATGCCAAAGCCATTACCATGAAGAATGGTAAACCCGCAAATCAAGGCATCTGTCCGAGTTGCGGGACTAAAATGTTCCGAATCGGTAAGGCCTAGTTGGTTTCTTGATATCTGTTCTTACATTAGGCTGGATAAAAATATCCAGCCTAATGCATTAAATCCCCAATAAATTATGAAGGAAATATGAGTGTCCGGGGGCAAAGACGGGAAACAAAATTTTTTAGTAATACAGCGAGTTTAAAAGCCGGATGCACCTTGAGCTGCCCATTCCTAAATAATGCGCAACGTCCATAGTCTAGTATTTGAAGTGAACAAATATCCTGCCAAAATTCTTATCGTCCTTTTCCAGTCGATGATATAGTTTTTTTACTTCCGGCTGGAGCAAGAACCGCAAAACACGTTTTTTCAGTTGTCCCGACCCCTTACCAAGAATAATCTCTACCAAGGCAATCTTCTTCTCTATGGCTTCTGCGATAACCCTGTTGAGTTCTGCATCAATCGTGCTACCCTTATTAAAAATGTCATGTAAATCTAATACAATTTTAGCCAATGAACGATACCTCTTTAAAAAGCTTCTCTGATTATTACTCCAGGATGTTAATCAGTATTTCGGAAGAGTGGCTTCATTCGGTGGGGAATAACATCAGGTTTTAATTTCTTTAACTCGGCCTATGAGACCGTTTTCTAATCGGACTTTTATACCATGGGGATGAACGGCAGAACTGGTTAAAATGTCTTTAACTATACCTCCAGTTAATTTTCCAGATGATTGGTCTGCCTTTAATACTACCATGACGTGCAGACCCGGTTTGATACTCACGCGGTCGTTTCCGCTCATACTACCGACTCCACATTTTATTTCGAGAACGCATCATCTAATTCACTGTACCACTTTACCATGGATACTGAAAGGTAATGTGATACTCTCAAAACAAGTGACATTGAAAATAATCATCCGGCTGTGAAATTCTGTGCATAAGGTATAATATAAATGGCACTATAAGAGGAAAGCGAAGATAATTTATGGTAATGGCTGTTCCCAAAAACTACCTTATTATCGCCTGGCATGATGTTTTCGGTTGTAATTATGAGATTGAGATGTCCTAAGTTAAGTCCGACCAACTGGATTTCGCCGTACAGGGGATGGTAAAATCACCGGCTATTGCCCTTGATACCGAATCAAATAGCTTCCACCACTACCCCGAACAGCTCTGTCTTATTCAGATTGCCACACGTAACAAAGTTTACGTCATCGATACAATATTACTGAAGGATATCGCTCCCCTAAAAGAAATTCTCGAAGATAGTTTCATTATGAAGGTGGTTCACGGGGCAGATTACGATATCCGTAGCCTCGACCGGCATTATGAATTTCGTATCCGCAACCTGTACGATACCGACCTCGCTGCCCGGTTTGCAAGTATTACCAAAGTTGGTTTGGCCACCATGATAAAAGACTTATTAGGTATAAGTATAAACAAGAGCAAGCGACTCCAGCTAGCTGACTGGGGGCGGCGTCCTCTCTCTAACGAAGCCCTTGATTATGCTGCCGCAGACGTCCGTCACCTCTTCGCACTGCAAGAAACCCTCGACCATAGACTCCAGTCTTTGGGGCGGACGGAATGGGTCGCCGAAGAATGCGCCCGGCTCGAAGAAGTACGACATTCCCCACCAGATTTAGAAACCGCATACCGCTCGGTCAAAGGTGCTAAAAACCTGGATGGACACGCTTTGGCTATTCTCCGGAGTCTTTTTCTATTTCGCGAAGAAGAGGCTTGCCGCCAGCATCGGCCACCATTCTTCGTGATGCCAGATGTCACCCTCATCTCGCTTGCTACCAACCCCACAGCCACCCTTTCGGGTGTTCCCGGTCTTGGGAATGTTGGGTTACATCGGTTCGGGGGAGGTCTGCGGCAAGCCCTACGGGAAGGACTAACTGCGCCGCCAATTCAATGCCCACCTCCAACCTCCTTTGAATACCCTAGTGATGAACAGAAAAAACGCCTAAATCGCCTTAAAGAATGGCGCACATCATTAGCCGCCACCCTCTCTCTCGATCCCTCGCTCCTTTGGCCCACAGTTAGTCTGGAACGGCTTGCCAGAGCACCTGATACCCTTGGTATCGAGCTGTCCTCCACTAACATCCGCCGCTGGCAGCGTGACAACTTCGCCGCTTCCCTCTATGCTTATCTGAAATCAGATAAGCATAGGAAAGTAGCAATGAAACGATAATTGAGGTATTTAATATCGTGTGTTGGAGTAAAAGTAAGCATGGAACAAGATAAGGACACTACACC
>JAPLHG010000034.1 GCA_026389745.1 Chloroflexota bacterium
ATTTCCGGAAAGTAATGATGACAAAGCACGATCTCTGGCGGATTATCTTGGTGGTAGTATGCGTGGCGGCTGTTGTTGCCATGAGTTTGCCGGTGTTAGCCGTTACGCCTCATGAGGACCCGGATACGGCTGTGACGGTTTACGATGGTATTTCACTTTTCAGATATTACTCTGAAACATGGGAGTTTGTTTTAGCTAAGAATTATGAAGCAGTACAGGCCAATATCCAGAAGGTGTCTTTTGCTAATTTGCCGGAAACTTTAACGGACACCACTGATCATTTGATGTCCTCAATTTTAGAGGTAGCCCAGTTGATTGTGGAAATTGATGGCGATATGAGTGACTTGAATCTCTTACTTCAGCAGTCCAGATTTACTGAAGTCGCCTCATTAAGTACGGAAACAATACAGAAAGTCGCTACGACAAAGACGGTTCTGGGTCAGGCTGAGAGTGATACCGTGGTTACCGGTGCGGCATTCGGCGTGTCTTCGGCATCCGCCGGGAGTAGCTTGAGAGCCGCCTACGATGATGTCTTGGATAGAATCACGAAAATCGAAAACTTGTTGGGAACATACGAAAACATACTGGCTAGCATTAATACTTCCCAACCATTAATCCCGACGGAAGTTACTCTTAGTGCCGCGCCGGGGGTGGTTTTTGTCGGTGACGATATTGTCGTTTCGGGAATATTAAAATCCGAGGGCGGATTTCTGGCCGGTCGAGAAGTAGCTATTCTTATTAATAACTCACAGTGTCTCACCACCAAGACCGATGTGAATGGATATTATCGGGCTACTCTAGCGGTACCGTATTGGTATGTGGCTGAAATGAAAATTCAGGCGTTATATTATCCCCAAGATGCTGATATCGGCGTCTATTTAGCGTCCCTGAGCCCTGAAGTCAAACTTAATGTTCTATTTTACGAAGCTAATCTTACGATTGAGCTTGCCCCCAAGGCATATCCCGGATTAAAAACTACCGTTTCGGGTAAGTTTGATTACGGAGAGTCTGCTGCGTCGACATTGAGGGAAGTTGAGGTATATCTCGATAACGCTCTCGTGGCAGAAAGCACAGCAACCGGGGATTTTTCCCTGGAGACGAAGCTGGATGCAGGGCTTGTTATTGGCGAACATACGGTAACCGTATCCTTACCCGCTACGGGGAGATATGCCTCTGTGGTAGCTAGCGCAGTGCTAAATGTCGCCAAGGCGGTGCCAGTTTTGACGATTAATTTTCCGACTTCAGTGATGATACCGGGTAGAGTTGAGTTGAGGGGTAAGATTCAATCAGAGATTGGGCCACTGCAAAATGCTGATATTTCAATCGGTCTCGACAAAGCAAGGGTTGAAGTTAAGAGCAAAGACGACGGGACTTTTGATGTCAGCTTGAAGATGAGCATGGGGTTTGAGCTGGTCGGCTCACAGCCTTTGGTAGTTCAAGTTGTTCCTCAGGAACCATGGAACGATGTTCTCACAGTCTCCAGGAAGGTTTTGTTGGTGAATGTCATCAACTGCACTGTTTTTCTAGCCATCATCGTATTCTTCGGCGTCTTTTTATCACGTAGATTGCGAGCGCGGATTGAGGCGTACGCTGAGAAGAGAAGGACCCGACCGGTTGCCTTGCCGGTTGATCGTCAAGAGCCCGCCCCAGTGTATAGTGAGGTAATAGCTGTTCCGCCATTACTGGCTGAGGCGGAAGGAGAGGGTGAACCACAAAGTAGAGTCTTTTCCTGGTACATTTCGATATTGAAACTGGTGCAGAGAGTCGCCAAAGTTTTATTGAGACCGAATCAGACTTTGAGAGAATTCGCCGCGGATACTCAAAAGTCGCTAGGTCCCGTGGCGGGGTATTTCCTGGAGTTCACCAAGATGATAGAAAGGCTCCTCTATTCTCGATATCAAACTACCGATAAAGAGGTTGAAGTAAGCCGGAGGTTAACCAGTGAGATAGAGGAAGGGCTGAGGAAAGGATGAAAATCTTTAATGTCTTTCTAATCACAATAGTTATTGTCTTGGTTACTTCGTTATTAGCGGCTTGGTTTATTCCTTCCGTTCAGGATTTTATGGCTGGTAATACGATGTGGAACGGGGTCAGAGATTTTATGAAAGAATCTGATGTTCAAACCATTGATTCGGTAAATCAACCATCTGCTTCACCCGAAGAGTCCGCCACCATCATCATCCCATACATTGATTACAGCGACGAAGAATTATCGCAGTTGAAGGATTATACGGAACAGGGCGGGACACTGTTATTGATGGATGACTATGGTTTTGGGAATAAGATTTTGGAGTACTTTGGCGTCGAGGCCAGATTTTCTGGCAAACCCCTTCTTGACCCGTTATTTTGCTATAAAAACCAGTGGTTGCCCAAGATAACGGATTTTGCTCCCGATTATGAAAAGGGAGACGTAAAAGAGGTTGTCTTGAATCACGCTACCGTCCTTGAGAATATCGCTGAGGCAGATGTAATTGCGTGGTCCTCACCCACGAGTTTTTTGGATGTTAATGAGAGCACTAGTTGGGATACGGGTGAACCTAAGGGTCACCTCCCTGTGGCGGCGAAGTTACTTTTTGGCAAGGGAGTCATCGTTCTGGCAGCCGACCCCAGCCTCATCATCGACAGTATGATTAATCGAGACGACAATGCCAATTTCGTTGCGAGCTTACTTAATATTGGAGGTGAGAAAAAGGAGACATCACTCGATGTGTCCCATCTCACCAAGACACCATTGGATGTGTCCAAATCAGCATTATCCGGTGTCAGGAGTTTTCTGGCAACGCCGTATCCGTTACTGACGATATTAATTGTCATGTTTGTAACCGTATCACGATTTATGTTGAGGATAGGAGGATGAGTTGAACAATAGCCAAAAAATTGCCGATTTGTACCAGAGAATTCTGAATGAAATCTCAAAAATCATCGTGGGGAAAGGACAGATTGAGCAGGCGTTGATGCTGGCTCTTGTTGCCGGTGGCCATATACTGATTGAAGGGTTGCCGGGCACGGCAAAGACCAAGCTTGCCCAAACCTTTGCTCGAATCATCGAGGGTGAGTTTAAAAGAATCCAGTTCACTCCGGATATGATGCCGGCAGATATCACCGGTTTCTACGTTTATTCTCCCAATGGTGTGAGTAGATTTATCGAGGGTCCTTTATTCGCTCACGTTATTCTCGCCGATGAGCTCAATAGAACTACGCCCCGAACACAGGCGGCACTTCTGGAGGCAATGCAGGAATATCAGGTTACCATTGAAGGTAAGAGATATCCTCTGGCAAAACCGTTCATAGTCATCGCCACACAGGTGCCCGCGGGCGGAGAAGGTACTTATCCTTTGACTGATGTGCAGGTGGACAGGTTTTTGCTAATGGTCAAAAGTGAATACTCTTCTAAAGATGAAGAAAAGAGGATCATCAGTAATATTGATAGTATTGATGAACCGGATTTGAAACCAGTAACCAATCTGGAAGAAATTTTACAGATGCAACATCTGGCAAAAGAAGTTCAAGTCTCCCCCGACATCATTGAATATATAGCTTCTATGGTGACGGTCTTACGTAATGACCCCGATGTTTTCTGGGGGCCAAGCATTCGAGCCGGCATCGCACTTTACAAGTGTTCCCGTGTACTAGCCTTGCTTGACGGTCGCGATTTTGTGATTCCGGATGACGTTAAATCTCTGGCTTTTAATGCCATTGAACATCGCATCAGGGTAAAACCGGAAGCTGAAATAGATGAAATTACTCCTCACATGATTATTGCCAGAACTCTTGAAAAAATACCTGTGCCTAAACTGAGTGTATGAGCAAGCTTTATCGCGGGATGGCCCCACTTCTAAAGTCATATACGACTATTATTTTGGTAATAGTTGCCATATTTTCACAGCCATCTCTGGCTGTTATCCCGGTCGTCCTCATGGCTGTTGTCATTTTCCTCTGGTGGCGGCCTATCAGTATCGTGATTAATCTGCTGACAGATTACTTCAGTTTCTTTGCGGTAGCTGTCTTGATGTCAGAGAACATCGGCTCTTACTTTGCTTTGTTGGTTAGCTTGCCAATTCTAATACTCGTCACCCGTGACTTGGAGGTGACTGCCGAAGCTGTTTCTTATAAAGAGACTAAATATCCGCGTTATCTGACCGGGGTTGGGGTTGCTTTGCCATTGATAGCAGTTCTAGCTCTGATTGTAGCGCTATCACTTAACAGTTTATCGTTACTTCTCAGTTCTGTTGTGGCTATTTTGTATTTTAGTGGTCTGATTGCTTTGGCTTTCCGCAAAATACCCGCTAAGCCAATAGAAGAGGTCCCCGTTCAACATCGGATGGTAGCCGGCACAAAAGCTACCCTTGTGATCAATTTGAACAGCAAAACAAAGCTGGGTGGTTCGCTATTTCTTAAATCACCTTACGAATGGCTAGAACCGAGCCCGGTGGCATTGCCGTTGAAGGAGAAACAACTTGCTTCTGAGATAACTTTCTCTCCTCCTTTATCGGGTCCTTCGGTAATCAAACTGGTGGGCTATGTTCTCGACCGCTGGGGGCTCACGCAAACCAGGTTTGAATTGGAGCCATTAAAGCTTCATGTTATTCCTAGAGCACGATATGCTACATGGCTGGCGAAAAGGTATTTGACGGAGACTAGGGCTGGGTCATTGCCACTGATTTCCAGTGTAGGGGCGCTTAAACCTATCTATGGTTTAAGAGTGGGGATTGAGTACTATGGAAGCCAATTGTACCAGCCGGGCGATAGCCTGAAAAACATCGATTGGAAACATTCTGTGAAATACGATAAGTTGATTACAAAAGAGTTCGCCGAATTTCGTGGGCAACCCGCCATTCTCCTAATAAATCTGGCGGTTGGTGATGCTGAGGAAGCTGACAAGCAAGCCTATAACACCATTGTTACTGCCCTGTCTCTGGTAAGAGAGCAAATACCGACGTCAATTGCTGCCTATAACCATGAAGAGGTCACGCTTGTCACAGCAAGACTCCAGCCACAGGTACTGGTTGCCCAGGCTCTTGAAGTGATAGGTCAGATTGTTACCATTGGCAAACCGACGAAATATCTGAAACCCGCGGATGTTAACCGATTGTGTTCCAATCTTCGGCGGCTCCAGTATGTTGAGGGTGAAGCATCAGAAGCACTTACCGGGATACTACGGATAGAGTACACCAATTTAAAGAATCGCGCACGGTTGAACTCGGCTTCTAAGGCACTTGCCATGGCTTTTGATAGGGTAGGGGAACAATCGAGTGTTGTGGTGGTTTCGCCGCTAAATCATGATGCTGAAGCAATTATGTTTGGGGCAATTAATTGCGGTAATAGCGGCAATCCTGTGCTAGTGGTATAACAGATTTCATCCAGAAACTTACAAATTGTAGTGAAGTCAACCAAAAAAAGAACCTGACTGAAGCTAACAATAACCGCAGTGCGCAGTGCGCATTGTTTCCGTAAATATCCGACAGTCCATGTAAAATATGGACATGACAAATGAGACCTTGATAGTTCTATGCTGGGAGCTCTATGAACAGGGGGTGCCAAAAATCCGGATCGGGGAAAGACTGAGAAAACACCGGG
>JAPLHG010000057.1:0-4097 GCA_026389745.1 Chloroflexota bacterium
ATAAAATAAGCGGTCTATCCATTCTTTGATACCATATCTTAACCGTTGAGCCAACAGAGCCAGCAAGAGAACTAACAGAGTAGGGAACCCGATAATACTGTAAACTGGTTGGCCAGGAAAAAAGTTCTGTTCCAAGAGTATCAAGCCTACATATACACCACCAAGACAAATAATTGCCAGAAGAAATGTTAGCCCTCTTCGCACCACGAATCTGACATCGAGCAGGTTAAACCTGGAGATGGCGTAAGTAATAATCAATGCGTTGGCAAAACTGCCGACATGGTCTAGGGGGAGTCCAGACACAGCAGGTATAAGATTGGAATAAGTGAGAAGCACTAGTATACTCCAGCCCATGATTAAATACATTGTTTTATTGCGGTCTGTCGGGTCAGTGGAACTACGATACCTCTTCACTAGCAAATATAGACAAGTACTAACAAAGACGAGGCCGATGGCTCCGATAAAGTAGATTGAATTTCCGAGGCTGTGGTATAGAACTCCGTCAATGACATATGAGTACTGGACTATGTAACCTCTAAAGCAAAGTATAGCCAGACCTAATAGGAGGACATAGCCTAAATATACTCCTTTCCCGGCGAGCCTGTTAGTGTAAGCCCGGATAAAGTGGTAATAGGCAATTAGTGTCCATATCAAAGCTACTGTCAGAGCTTCATTCCAAAACATCGCCTGCTGCGGGAAGGCATTGAGATGGAGCATAAAGGAGGTAAAACTCCAAATTGCAGAAATAGCAAGATAAAAGGCAAATACCCTATTGGGTCGCTTTTTTATAGACGGCAACGAAAGAGCGAATAAGATAATATAAGCTAGACAAGTGATGAGAGGGAATAGCGCCCATATAGTCACTCTGATGTTCCTCTTGTTAATTATATCAAATATTATTCAGCCAATTATGGCGTATAGCTTTTGGTTCTGTCAATAAGATGTTAGCGTCCATAACATCGTCCATAACATATTGTATAAATTTTGGGAAAGCGAAAGTTTTCCTGAACTTTCATAGTCTTGCTGATGAAGAAGGTGAAAATATGTCTGGAGTTCAATCTTGCTTTTGCTTGCTCCCGTTACTAGTTTTCTTGATAGCACGCCAAGTTTTAAGACGTTCGGTAACCTGTTTTTCGTAGCCCAGTTCGCTGGGGAAGTAGAACCGCTTGTCTTTCAATGAGTCCGGCAGATCCTGTTGTTCAACGACATGTCCCGGGAAATTGTGTGCGTATTTGTAGTCTTTGCCGTAACCGATATCCTTCATCAGCTTCGTCACCGGATTACGCAGATGGAGCGGCACCGGCTCGTTTTTGCCGTGCTCCACTTCATCCTGAATGCGAGAGTAAGCGGTATAGAGGGAATTACTCTTGGGAGCTGTTGCCAGATAGACCGTCGCTTCCGCCAGAGCCAGATTGCCCTCAGGGATACCAATGAAATGAGCTGCCTGTTGTGCCGCCATTGCCACCACCAGCGCCTGAGGGTCAGCCATGCCAATATCCTCCGAGGCGGCACGGACAAGTCGGCGGGCGATGTAGAGCGGGTCTTCCCCAGCCTCCAGCATCCTCGCCAGCCAGTAAAGAGATGCATCCGGGTCTGAATCCCGCAACGACTTATGCAGTGCTGAAATCAAATCATAGTGTTGCTCTCCCGCCCTGTCATAAAGCAAAGCCCGATGCTGAAGCGCATCCTCGATGATTGGCAATGTGATATGCCGCTTACCTTCCGCATCAGGTAGTGTGGTCATCACTGCCAGTTCTAGGGCATTGAGAGCAATGCGGGCATCACTATTGGACATCGTAATTAATTGCTTGAGAGCTTCATTTTCAATCTCAGTCTTGATATTACCCAGACCCCTCTCTTTATCCTGCAAAGCCCCTTGGATAATGGTATTAATTTCATCTTCAGTCAGGGGTTTCAACGTGAAGACGCGAGTGCGTGACAGAAGCGGTGAAATGACCTCAAAGGATGGATTTTCAGTCGTAGCTCCAATCAATATAATAGTACCGTCTTCCACAAAAGGCAGGACGGCATCCTGCTGAGATTTATTGAAACGGTGAATCTCATCGATGAAAAGGATGGTTTTCTGTTGATAGAGCTTGCGACGTTCCTTTGCCTCATCAATAATGCGTCGCAAATCAGCCACACCCGCCGTAACAGCACTTACAGAACTGAAATGAGAAGCCGTGGCATTGGCAATAATGAAAGCGAGGGTAGTCTTGCCGCTACCCGGCGGTCCCCAGAGCATTATTGACGGTAGTTGCCCGGATTCAATCGCTTTTCTAAGGACACGCCCCTCCCCGACCAGATGCTCCTGTCCGACAAACTCTCTAAGCGTGGTGGGACGCATTCTTGCCGCTAGCGGGGCATCCTTCTTTTTCAGTTCTTCAACCTGTTTCTCAAACATGTCCATAATAAATATCGTTGGATAAAATGAAACCCTTTGTGCTGCTCCCCTCTATCCCCCTCTATACACCCCTATTTATAAAAAGGGCATTTCAATTTGATAATCATTTGTACCGTTTCACTTCAAAACGGTAGAGTTTTACCAGCTCTTTAGGCTCAATACCAGCCTTCATCCGGCAGATTTCAATCTGTCTCTCCACTGTATCCACCCCCTCCAGGTCAGGTAACAATAGCCCCCGACGCCACCCCGCCTCAACAATCGCTCCGTACTTCTTCGGGTCTAAGTCCTTCTCACTGGCAACAGGTTCGGGCTCAGTCAAAACATCAACACTGTAATCCAGTTGGGGAAGTTCATCCGCCGTTACAGGGAAGAAGCGCGGGTCTCGGGTAGCGGCGCTGATGGCGTTGCTAATGATTTCCAGCGTAATATTGTCTTCCGCCGGCTCAATGGTCCCAATACACCCGCGTAACTCACCACCCTTATGTAAAGAAACAAACACGCCGGCTTTACCCTGCATCTCAGAAGGGACAGTTTTTAGAGAAGGAAGTTTGCCGCTTATAATATAACTTCCCACCGTCTCTCTCGCCAGTTTGACCTGTGGAGATTCATTTTTGTTCATTATCAAAATTCCAGCGTACCCCACCACGCTGGAGTTGTCAGCACCCAACTCTTTAGCGGCAAAAATCAGACAGGCGGCACTACCATACCCACACATCGAAATATTGAATTCACGCACACGTTCTAGCAACTCGCCTGCTTCCAATTTCAAAATAGACTCAATCGCCTGTTTATCCTTGGTGCGCGTTATTTTCTGCGATTCGTAGTGATTCATATCGCCGGACGCCACCAGCACCACTTCTTTGTCCAAATCCTTAACAGCTTTGGCTATCGCCTTCCCGATGTTGCGATAAACAGAAGCATTGGCGTGCGATAGAACAATCGGCACAAACTTGAAGTCCGATTTAAAATACTGAATGAACGGTAGCTGAACTTCGATGGCATGCTCCTGAAGATGAGCCAGATGGTCTTCTTTGAGATAGCTGGAATTGGCGAGAATGGCTTTGGCTAACTCCGAGTCAATTTCAACATCCCCCAGAGGTGTCCGCCAGCTACCATCCGCCATAATGCTGTAGGACACGCCCATGCCGGTGTGGCTGGGACCCATAATAACAAATGTATTCTTGAGTTTGACACGGGAGATAGTTGCGCCAACCACAGGTCCCGAATATACATACCCGGCATGGGGAGCATAATACCCGATGACCTCATCTTTAACGGCTTTTTCGTCAATCATTCCCTGAATCATTGATTTCAATTCCTCCGGTGAAGAGGGATAGAATTGACCGTCAACCACTGGTTCTCTAATCATTCTGTCCTCCTTTACCAACCCTGAAGTTAAGGTCAGCACCGCAGAACTGACAACAGAAGCCATTCAGACCGGTGACTCTCGCCTGATAGCCGAATCGCTCTACCACCGGCTTGCCACAACTGTAACAGGCAGTAGTCTCACTAACGTGTCCCGGCACATTACCCAGATAAACAAACTTCAACCCCACCTTATGTCCGATGTCATAAGCATGCTCCAGGGTAGCTAAAGGTGTTGCGGGTAAATTCGCTATGCGGTAGCTAGGATGGAATCTGGTAACGTGCCACGGCGTCTGCTCGCCAAGTTCATCGTGAATCCATTCGGCAA
>JAPLHG010000057.1:4203-8252 GCA_026389745.1 Chloroflexota bacterium
ATCATCATTCATCGTGGGGATGATATTGGTCACGACTTCCACATGCATATTCCACTTTGTTTTGGCGCGCTTGGCAACCTCAAGTATTCCCCGCCAGTGAGTTATCTTCGCCAGATTACGATAAAGAGCATCGGAGAAGCCTTTGATATCCACCCGCCATGCATCCAGATATGGCCCGATGGTATCAAGTGCCACAGCACTGAGGTAACCCTTAGTAACATAAACCGTATAAAGATTGTTCTGCTTCGCCAGTTTGGCACAGTCCAGAGTGTATTCAAACCACACGGAGGGTTCATTATAAGTCCAGGCGATGCCCTGACATTGGAAACGTCTGGCCATTTCAATGGCATTTTGGGGCGTGATTTTCTGTGAATTAGCCATCACCTCATTGACCATCGAGATTTCCCAGTTCTGACAGTCAAGACAGTGAAAGTTACAGCCCCAACTTCCCAAAGAGAACACCTGAGTGCCCGGGTGGAAATGGAATAACGGTTTCTTCTCGATGGGGTCGGCGGCGCCAGAAGACACGAGCGCATAGTTGAGATTATAGAGGATGCCATCTTTGTTCTGGTACATCCGGCAGACACCAGTTTTGTCTGGATTAATAGTACAATGCCATTGGCAGGTATGACACCGAACTACGGAAGAAGGAAACTTCTCATAAAGCAATGCCTCGTGCATTTTGCCCTCCAGCCAGCTTTACTGACACAATTATAGCACCAGAGTTAAATCAATGTAACAACTCTACCGTTCTATTGACAAATTGAATTCGTGGTGCTAGTATCAAAATTGAAGATAGGCGTAAGCCATCTAACTGCAGGGTGTAAACCCCGGAGAAAATTAAAATATTACAAATGGTCGCTTGGATCGGACACGACCGAGACGGCAAAAGAACAATTGGTGGGAAATGCCCTCTCAGGCTATGTCAGAGAGGGCATTTATATTTTCCGGGAGAGAGGTGAGGCGGAATGTTAAAACTAGGCTTCATTGGCGCCGGTACTGTCGGTATCGCCCTGGCAACTAAACTGAATGAAAAAGGCTATAAAGTAGTCGCTGTTTCCAGCCGCACCCGTGCCTCCGCGGAAAAGCTGGCTCAGGCAATCAGCGACTGTAATGCCGTTGACAATAATCAAGCGGTGGCAGATACTGCCGATATCGTCTTTATCACTACCCCGGACGGTGTTATCCCCACAATCGCCTCCGAAACACAATGGCATCACTGACAGAGTGTCATACACTGTAGTGGTGCCGATTCCACCGAAATTCTGCAACCAGCCAGACAGATAGGCGCTAAGGTAGGAGTTTTTCATCCGCTACAAACCTTCGCCAGCGTGAAACAGGCAATCGATAATATCCCCGGTTCGACCTTTGTCATTGAAGCCGAAGAGCCTCTCCTGACCACACTCAAACAAATGTCCGATGCACTTAGCGGTCATTGGATTGAACTGAAAGCGGGTGATAAAGTTATTTACCATGCGGCGGCGGCGATTGCCTGCAACTACCTAGTAACACTGGTGAAGCTGGCGGACGATCTGTGGGAGACTTTCGGCATCCCGAGAGAGCAGGCAACACAGTTACTTCTACCCTTGTTACAGGGGACACTCAATAATATTGCCAACGTCGGTATTCCCCAATGTCTTACGGGACCCATTGCCCGAGGTGATACAGGCACCATTAAAAAGCATCTCGAGGCTCTAAAGAAAGAAGCTCCGGATGCCCTTCTCACCTATTGTGAACTCGGGCTTCAGACCATTCCCATTGCGCTGGCAAAGCAAAGCCGATGAGTTGCGCGCCATACTGAAAGCCGGCTCCAAAGGTAAAATCCGTGAAAATCACGTTGAAAAGATACTCCAGGGAGAGCACCTTATCAAGTAATTTATCCTGTATGGAGGAAGAATATGAGAGTAATGCTAAAAAGTAAAATCCACCGCGCCACAGTGACCGATTGCAACATCAACTATGAGGGGAGCATTACCATCGACCGTAAGCTCCTGAAGGAAGCGGATATTCTCCCTTACGAGCAGGTACACATTGCGGATGTGAATAACGGCAACCGCCTCATCACCTATGCCATTGAAGGCGAAAACGGTGAGATTTGTATCAACGGCGCCGCCGCCCGATTGGTCAACAAGGGTGACATTGTCATTATCCTTACTTATAGTAACTTCGAAGAAGATGAACTGAAAAATTACCACCCCAGACTGGTCTATGTCGACTCCCAGAATAAAATCACCGCTAGGAAAGGAGCCATCGAAAAAATCCGCAGGGAGGGATAAAATGACAAGAGTTACCATCAATGACATCTGGGAAATGAAGCACAAGGGTGAGAAAATCACCATGCTCACTGCCTACGATTACTCCACCGCCAAAATTGTGGACAAGTGCGGTATCCCTCTTATCCTCGTCGGCGATAGTCTCGGTGATGTCATCCTCGGCTACGAAAATACTATCCCCGTAACAATGGATGTTATGATTCACCACACCAAAGCCGTTGTCCGAGGCACGGCACACGCACTGGTGATTGGTGATATGCCATTTATGTCCTACCATATTTCTGTTGAAGATGCCCTGAGAAATGTCACCCGTTTTATGCAAGAAGCCGGTACTCAGGCAGTCAAACTCGAAGGCGGCGTTACCGTCGCTGACAAAGTCAGACGAATCGTAGAGTGTGGCATCCCGGTAATGGGACATATTGGGCTGACTTCGCAATCAATCAATCAGTTTGGCGGACATAAAATACAGGGAAAAACTCCTGAAGCCGCTAAAAAACTCCTTAATGACGCTCTGGCACTGGAACAGGCAGGCGCATTCGCGGTGGTTTTTGAGACCGTTCCTGCCCCACTGGCAACACTAGTTACTCAGAAACTCACAATACCCACCATCGGCATCGGCGCCGGCGTCGGATGTGACGGGCAGGTTCAAGTCATCAATGACTTGCTCGGTCTATTCTCCGATTTCGTGCCGAAACATGCCAAGCAGTATGCCAAACTTATTGATATTATGTCAAGTGCCATCACCGAATATTTTGAGGACGTGAAAGCCGGCAAATTCCCCACCGAGAAGCAGAGCTTCACCATGGACGAAAGCGCTCTCGAGGAATTGAAGAGCCGATAGCGATTAGTTACGTAGAAGGCTATATTTCCTCGCCCCTTGTGGGCGAGGTGATTTATCAACCACATAAGAATTTATACAACTAAGTACTAGCATGAAAATCATTGAAACCGTCCCCGAAATGAAGATTGTCAGGTTCAAACTCAAAGAGCCCGTTGGTTTCGTGCCCACGATGGGCTATCTTCACAAAGGGCACCTGTCCCTCGTCAGAAAAGCCAAGGCTGAAAACAAATCGGTGGTGGTCAGCATTTACGTCAATCCCACCCAGTTCGGACCGAAGGAAGACCTCTCTAAATACCCGCGCGACCTGCAACGTGACCTGGCAATGCTCGAAAAAGAAGGCACAGAGATTGTCTTCTTCCCTTCGGATAAAGAGATGTACCCTGAGGGCTACGACACCTGGGTTACGGCGGACAAGCTCACCAAACCGCTTGAGGGAGATTCCCGCCCGACTCATTTTCGGGGCGTTACCACTATCGCTGCCAAGCTGTTCAATATTGTCCAGCCAACCAATGCCTATTTCGGGCAGAAAGATGCCCAGCAGGCTCTAGTCATCAAAAAGATGGCAACCGATCTCAATATGGACCTCGAGGTGATTGTCTGCCCGACTGTCCGCGAGCCGGACGGACTGGCAATGAGCAGTCGGAACGTTTACCTTAATCCGGAACAAAGGAAATCAGCACCGGTGCTATACAAGTCTCTCCTGCTGGCAAAGAGGCTTTATGCTGAAGGTAAAAAGGACACCGAAAAGATTCGTGGCGAAATGGCCGCTCTCATTCAAAAAGAGCCGCTGGCAAACATCGAATATATCAGCATCGCCAACCCAGCAACGCTGGAAGAGTTACAGACCATCAAAAAGTCGGCGCTGGTATCTATGGCAGTCAAATACGGCAACACGCGGCTGATTGACAATATGATGCTGGGTGAATAAAACCCAA
>JAPLHG010000019.1 GCA_026389745.1 Chloroflexota bacterium
ATATGAAATTGATGGCCAAAGAGAATATAGGCAAGCCGGGGATAGTCTTTCTAGAAATAGACGGACTAGGGGGTAAAGTACTAAAGGATGCCATGAATATGGGGAAGACTCCAAATATGAAACGCTGGACTGATTACGGAAGCCATAAACTGATTATCTGGGATTCTGACCTCTCGTCCCAGACCAGTGCGGCTCAAGCAGGAATACTTCATGGTAATAACTTCGGTATACCTGCATTCAGATGGTATGACAAAGAAAAACGAAATATAGTAGTCTCAAGTTCGATAAATGATGTTTCGCAACTAGAGAAGCAGCTTTCCGACGGTAAGGGTCTATTGAGCAATGGAGGATCGGCTAGAGCAAGCCTCTTATCCGGTGATGCGAGCCGGGTTTTGATGACAGCCAGCCGGGCCTTTGATGTGACTTCAGATGACCTCAGGGCATATTATGCATATTTCCTCAACCCGTATAACATGTTGAAAAGCTTTTCACTTATGGTGTGGGACTGGGTTTTGGAAAAGAAAGCCGCGTGGAGCCAGGGGCTCAGAAATGAGAAGCCGCGTATTAATCGAGGGGGGATTTATTTCATATTGAGGTCTCTGATGACAATCTTGCTTAGGGATTTTAGCCTATTTGCTCTGAAGCGAGACATGTACTCAGGTGTGCCTTATATCTACGTTACACTAGCAGGCTATGATGAGGTTTCCCATCACTCAGGAATAGAACGGCCTGACACTCTAGAAGTGCTACGCAAGTTGGACCGAGAATTCGGTAAATTGGAAAAGGTCGCTAGGGATGTTACGAGAAAGTATAAATTCGTTGTGCTATCTGACCATGGACATACGCAAGGTGCAACATTTAAAGACCGCTACGGAGAAAGCCTTGTAGACGTAGTCCGCCGCTTCGTCAATGACTCAGGTAAGGAATACAATGTGTTAGGATATGGAACAAAACATGAGAGTGCCTACTACATTGATGCCGCTTTCAGGGATTATAGACTCTCAAATTCAGCACTGGGCAAACGAATTAGGGGCAGGCTAAGCCGTAATCAGCAGTATACTGTGGGGAAAGAGGAAAAGGAGAATAACATTGTGGTTCTAGCCTCAGGCAATCTAGGGCTTATATCATTTACGACCATAGGACATAGATTAACCCTTGAGGAAATAATGGAAGAGTTCCCAGGTCTCCTCCCCGGTTTGGTAGAGCATCCGGGTGTGGGCTTTGTCATGATTCACTCAAGCAAAATGGGAGCCGTATCTCTAGGAAAGAAGGGGAGGATATATCTCTCCACGGGCGTAGTAGATGGTGAAAACCCACTTACAGACTACAGTAATGTTACACAGCAAAACTCCCTAATGCTCCCGATATCCTGGTAATGAGCACCTATTGGAAAGACAGTGATGAAGTAGCTGCATTCGAGGATCAGGTAGCAAGTCATGGGGGGACCGGGGGGGAGCAATCTAACCCCTTTATACTCTATCCTAGCGAATTTCAGCTGGGGACAGATAGAATCATAGGAGCTGAGGCAGTATACAAAGTCTTTAAGCGCTGGACCGATGAGGTACAAAAGTTTGAAATTCAAGGAATTTAACATTACCTTTTTGGGCACTTCTGCTGCTTCAATTAATCCGTATTCTCCCACCTCTACCTGTCTATTGGAGGGAGGTGATACCAAAATAATGATAGATGTTGGTATCGGCGCGCTGAGACAACTCCATCGAATACATATTGACTCTGAGGAGATTGATGCCGTGTTGATTACTCACTGGCATTTTGACCACTATGCAGGGCTTCCAGCTTTGTTGAAATCCAGAAAGAGCACCTCAGTACTATCTATATACGGACCTAAACCATCTATCCCCGCCAGGATATACCTTATTGGGCTACTCCACTCCGCACTCATCTATTTTGAAGCTGTGACAGAAAACTTTTCCAAAGATTGCGGGGATATCCATATAGAAACATTCCCAACCGTTCATGATATCATTTCATTTGGATGGGTACTTACTGAGAGAATCCCAGGAGAACAGTGCGGGAAAAGACGAATCGTAATTAGTGGGGATACTCGACCAACACAGTCAATCATCAATGTTGCCGAAGGAGCAGACCTGCTGGTTCACGAAGCCACGTATCTAGACAAACACGCCAATAGAGCATATACACATGAACATAGTACAGTTACAGAGGCAGCAAACTTAGCCATAAAAGCCCGCGTAGGAGCATTAGCTCTCACCCATATTGCTCACCAATATTCTAAACTGAGTGCGTTGAAAGAAGCTGAGAAGATATTCCCAGTAGTTCTGGTCCCTTCTCCACTGGACACAATATATATTGAGCCTCTTTCTGATAGCGCTAAAAGGGGAAACTTCGGATGGGGGCATGTGAGGATGATAGGGAACAGGATTATTGGAAAGGTATGAGGTTGTAATCTGGAATGAACCCCTGACGCTGGAGACACTAAATTTCACGCCTAAATACTCAAAGTGAATCCTTGGGGATAAAAAGGGACCTTTATAATGATTCCCCATTGGACAAACATCCATGTTGGCAGAGTCAAAGGCGCAGGATCATTGCGGTTTTCGATTTTTACCTTACAAAAATAACTAACTAATTTTGACATCATACGTTATAACTATTGTGAAAGTCATTTTAGGAGGTAACATATGAAGAAAACTATAAGACTAGCTCTTGCAGTTGCGGTAGCTACCGTAATGGTACTCGTCTGTGCCCAAGCTGCTTTGGCAGAAGGAACTCAATCGGGAATAGAGGTGAAAGGCAGTATCACTGCTATTGACAAGACAGCAGTTCCCCCAACCGTCACTATTACTACTAAAACTGATAGCGCCGTTATTTTGAAAGTAGATTCCAATACGGTTATTACCAAGACTGGTATCGGCAACATAACGATTAACGATCTGGCTATCAATGACAAGGTTACAGCAAATTACGACCAAACCACCCTAATTGCTAGTAAAATTGAAGTGAATCAGGCTCTGGGGAAACGTCATTCATTCGAAGGTACGATTAAGAGTTTGACGGGTACGTCTTTGGTAGTTACGACCAATAAAGGCGACGAAACCTTCCAGGTTGGCTCTGCAACACAGTATAAAGTCCCCGGCGTGAAGAATGCTACGCTGAGTAATTTTGCCGTAGGCAATAAGGTCAGCGTATCAACCGCAGAAGTTACAGTCGGAAGTACTGTAGTAGAAATGGCGCAACGCCTGACTCTGATTCCAGCTAAACCCATTAAGACCAGTCGTACCGGTACAGTGACTGCTTATACAGCGAATACCAGCATTACCATTCAGGACAAAAAAGGTAATAGCTACACATTTATCGTCAACAGCAACACTAAGATCAGCTTGAAGAAAGGCGTTACGGGAATTACTGTGGGCGACCAGGTCAATATCAGTGCCCAACGCCTTCCATCCGAGAGTCAGTTCACCGCCAGGATAATTCGCGATTCGGGTGTTCCAAAAGCGAAAGGCAATCATCAAACTCAACAGACTAATAACGGGGTCGTGAAAACAAACTCAGGTAAGGGGAACAAGAACAAATAGCCGCCAGAAGTTAACTTAGACCTTGGT
>JAPLHG010000013.1 GCA_026389745.1 Chloroflexota bacterium
AGGAGCGCAGTCCTGCCCGTACAGAGAGAACTCAACCGGCCGCCTTCGAAAGTTCTTGGTCGTAAGGACCCTTTAGACAGATTAAGGGGCCGGGAGTCAGATAGCCACATTGTGTCCTTAATAGGGGACGAAGAAAAGATTAACTATTTTACTAATAGAAAGAGGAAGACTTGACGCCTTTCAGAAAAGAACTTCCTGCCTAAGTTTCGACATCCCCTAACAGAGTGGTTCAAGATTTGACAAATACCCGGTAAATAGGGTATCTTCATTGTAGATACCGTGCATGGAGGATTGATATGAAAACCCGTATCCATAAATGGGGCAACAGTCTCGCTTTGCGTATCCCCAAATCCTTTGCTAACGAAGTAGGGTTTCAGAGAGAAACGTCCGTTGAGGTCTCATTAGCAGATGGGAAACTGGTTATTTCTCCTGTAG
Organism: Chloroflexota bacterium; assembly: GCA_026389745.1. Classification (GTDB taxonomy): domain Bacteria; phylum Chloroflexota; class Dehalococcoidia; order Dehalococcoidales; family Fen-1064; genus Fen-1064. The sequence continues at coordinate 436 of JAPLHG010000013.1, forward strand.
CTAAACCGAAGCTGACCCTTAAACAACTTCTATCTAAGATTACCCCAGAGAATTTGCATCACGAGGTTGATACCGGCTCTACCGTAGGGAATGAAATGTGGTAAATCCCCGGGCTTATATTCCTCAATGTGGGGATGTTGTGTGGATTACCCTGAATCCTCAAGCAGGACACGAGCAGGCTGGACGCCGTCCTGCCGTAGTGCTCTCACCACGCAACTATAACGGCAAGACAGGACTGGCCATCCTGTGTCCAATAACCAACCAGGTCAAGGACTATCCGTTTGAGGTTCTTCTTCCTGAGGGATTGCCAGTAGCCGGGGTAATCCTGTCTGACCAGGTTAAAAGTTTAGATTGGCGCGCTCGAAATGTGGAATTGATTTGCCTCTTGCCAGATGAGACCATATCCGAGGTTCTTCAGAAGCTGGAGACATTGTTGTCGTTTTAAGGAATCCGAATTCTGCGTATTATACAACTCTGACCTTATTTTTGAGATTGGTAGCCCGCGTTGGAAGCATTCCGAACTTCTCTTAGGGAAAAACTATTTGCGTATGAGTGTGAAATGATCCTGGTGGCACTCGACGAGAAAATCAAGAAAGAATCGCGGAATCAGAGGCAATGAAGGGCATTTTACAAAAAGTTCTACCCGCTACGAATAGAGAGGACTACAATTCACGTTAGTTATTTTTTAGCATAGCGTGTTGGATTTGGACTCTATGCCAACGAATGTAATTCAAGCCGGTTGCCACGTGAAAGTTACTGAGAAAACTCTGTCCAGAGTCGCCAGGCTGTTTATTTCCTGAAGCGCTTTACCGGTGACTGCAGGTAGGAGCCAGTTTTTGAGGCAAAGTTCGATATTCGTTTATGTGCTTCTGAGTTACATCTAGGACATTTGGCAGGCTTATCAGCCTTATTGAAGGGACGCATCAACTCAAACTCCTTCTCGCACTTGGTGCAGAGGTACTCGTATATTGGCATCTTACCCTCCTCTGTGTACCCCTAGTATAGATGATTGCCTATCCTTCACTATCTTTTCTAGCGGCGGGTATGTCTCCCGTGTGTTTATCCTGTCCTGACACCAATTCGACGATTTGCGGTCAGGGTGCTAATCTGGGGACAGGTGGTTGCGGTGCCAGTCTAGGTATTTGTGATGATGCCAATTCAATAATGGGTGTAATCCCAATTCGGAACATCTTACTTCCACATGTTGGGCAAACACCTTGGGTTGCTGGCATTTTGTTTTTCATAGTTATGCTCTGGGGGTCTTTCATTTCCTTCTTGGCGCGGCATTTCACGCAGTATCCTTGCATTGGCTCACCTCCTTTCTTTTACTTCCGTGCTCCAGTTCTAATCTAGTCGCTATCTATGCGATTGTCAATATCGAAAATAGAGATGAAGTCCTGTCCTTGCGGAATGTAGTTACGACATAGGGAAAAGAGATACTACCGGAGAGAACTTATTTAAGGTAATAAGCCCTTTTATAGCTTTTTCCTGAGTGTTAGCGTCCATTTCCTGCTGCCATTTTACTCCCTTAACCTACAACCTGTCTTAGTGGGGAGCAGTATACGAAATGTGAATTAGGTAAGTTCACGCTCTTTTTATAAGGTTTTTTATAGTCAAAAGGTAATAAATCTGCTTGCCGCTCGACTTTCCCATTTTGCAGGATATATCGGGCGATAG
>JAPLHG010000020.1 GCA_026389745.1 Chloroflexota bacterium
TACGCCGTATGAACCCATCGCCGAGAAGACGGTCGACTACACGGGCGAAACGCGCAATCAGAATTAGCCACACCCAAACGCCCTCAAGTGCAAAACCGTGATTGACTAGTGCTAGCGCCGGTATGATGGCGATAAAATCGAAGAACCGGGTACGTAGATATGCAATACGGTTCCAGCGGAAGCCGCTTCGGGTAAAGAACTCAACAGCTGTAATAACGCCAAGCCCGATGTCAAACAGAACCCAGGTAGTGGGAACAGACCCGCGAGAGCTAAAAACCCAGACGGCAAGCAATATAAATGCGGCTAAGGAAAGTGCAAATCCAATCCAGTGTAAAACAGGATTACGGCGCGGCCTCGACTCCAGTTCTTCGAGGCGAGCTTCTATTGTCGCATCGCCGGCTGGCAATACTTTTTGGGCTGTGTTATTTTTCCCATTGTTTTCGATTACTGTTTTTTGAGGTTCAACTTTCTTTAAAGACATTTATAATATCCTCCAGAAGCATGAACGTCAGGATGATTGATAATTAAGCTATTATCGAGTTCGTTTATACCTCTATGTTGTTTTCTTATGGCATTCGAAGGTTAACGATGGTGGAAATTATTCTTTGGTTTCAGAATCCCAACTGATTTCCACTGTAGTCTTCTTTCCGCTTGCAAAATTAAGTTTGATTTCTACATCTTCCTGAACTTCCATAAGTTTTTGTGCCAGTTCCTTCGCACTTTTTAACGGTAGTGGAACAACGATGGAATTATTGATTTTCAACCAATCCGGGATAGCCGGTAAGTGAGCGATAATTTTTATTACTTTATTTGTCATTTTGCACTCCTTTTGATTTATTATTTCACCAGGTTCTGCTTAAGATTTCTTAATTGTTCTGTTTTCATATCGAATACCCCATACCTTACGGGGCAGGCTTTACGACAGCACTGGCATCCAATGTGACCGCAGTCTGTGCCAGCGCTCTGCCGTTCAGCGTGGCGCCGGTATTCAGCACAATCGCCGTTTGACACAATATATTTCCATTGAAGACAGATGTCGTGCCAAGGGTCGTTTGGCCAGCGACTTGCCAGAAGATGTTCTTGGCCTGTGCGCCACCACTCAGATTAACATGGACACCATTGCTCACGGTGAGAGTTTGCGCTATCTGGAAGATCCAGACATCATTTGCACCGCCCGAGAGAGTGACGTCAGTCGGGATTGTAACCCCGGTTCCCCATTTGTAGAGTCCGGGGGCGAGTGTCATCCCGCCAATATTTCCGGCGCCCAGTTCAGTAGCAGTAGGCAATGTCCGTCCAGCGGCATCGGTGTACGCGGTTTGCATGTCGCTTACAGCCGTGGTCATGTTAGCTGGAGTAGGAACTGCATAGCCAGGTGCATATACCTTTCCAGTAATTAGGGATGATGTTGAAAATTGATTCGAGGCATCCATTATTAACCCAAACCCAGTGATGTAAGTCGCAGCGGCTGGACTAATTCCGATATCTCCAACAATTGAGGTGGTTCCAGTGGTTGAGATTCCCGATTTTGCCAGAATCGCGAAATTGCCGGCCGACCCAAGGGGTACTACCGCTAGCGGTGTAGTTGTAGGTGTAGGTGTAGTTGTAGTTGTAGGTGTAGGTGTAGTTGTAGGTGTAGGTGTAGTTGTAGTTGTAGGTGTAGGTGTAGTTGTAGGTGTAGGTGTAGTTGTAGTTGTAGTTGTAGTTGTAGTCGTAGTCGCCGGTGTGGTTGTAGTCGTAGTCGCCGGTGTAGTCGTAGTCGTAGTCGCCGGTGTAGTCGTAGTCGTCGGACTAGGTGTTACTGCATAGTTACATATAACTGGTATGAGAACTGCTAAGATAAGAAAGATACTAAGCAAGACTGCAACCCAATCCGTTAAGAACTTTTTCATTTTCCCCTCCTAATTATTTGCGTAGTCTAATCATTTGTCTGTTGTGCTTCCGACCTGTGGGCTTATTAGCCCGCCCCCTCCTGATGAATTTATCCCTGCGGTGCTAACTAGACACTTCGTCGTTGATGTAGATGGTCAGGTTCTGGGTGTCTGTATTGGGTGTGCCCGCACTGTCAGTGGTTTTAACTGAGAAAGTGAAGTCGCCCGTGGCTGTCGGCGTGCCTGAGATAACGCCCGTAGTAGCGTCGATCGTCAATCCGTCCGGAAGAGTGCCGCTCAGTATGCTCCAGGTATATGGAGATGTCCCCCCTACGGCTTGTACCGTAGCAGTGTAAACCACGCTCTTCGTACCGTCTGGAAGATTAGTGGTGGTAATCTGCAATGCCCCTGTGGCCGCAATGTTGACGGTGAAACTCTTGGTACCGCTCTTCTGTACCGTCGAACTGTCTACAGCCTTGACGGTGAAGGTAAAATCGCCAGCAGCAGTTGGCGAGCCTGTGATTACGCCGGTAGTGGCGTTCAGACTCAGACCATTAGGCAAGCTGCCGGCAGTAACACTCCAGGTGTACGGTACTTTACCGCCGATTGCAGTCAACGTACCGGTAGAAGCAATTCCAACCTCTCCATTAGGCAGGCTGGGTGTGGTGATTTCGATAGCACCCGGCGTCTTGGTAACGATTAACTTGATGACCGGTTTGAACATGACCGAGCCGCTATCAGTAATATTTATTGAGTGTTCCGCGTCGAAGTCGAAAAGGAGAACCGTAGGTTTGCCAGCCGCCACGTCAAAAGACTGGATAAACTTTAGTTTGCCACTGGGTACCGTAGCATCACTTGTCTCGCCGCCCTGAAAGGTCACCTGGACTTTAGAGACCTGCATACGAATCTGGGTGTAGGTAGCCGCGGCGAGATCGCCGGTGGCAAGGACCTGTTCCAGACCCTTTATTTGGAGAAGGTCAAAAGTGCCAGCCCCGCTCAGTTTCATCGGGAGCCAGCCACTTTCATCTTGCTGGTTGTCACCTGCCTGGTGAATTTCCACGCTGGTAACGGTGACCATGACACTGGTCACATCTTGGTTGGGGGGAGTATCAGTCACCCGCACCTCAATACTACCAGTCGACGTAGACGGTGCGGCGCAACCAGCTAGCGCCATCGCCAGGACAGCGAAAACTGCCATGAGGACATAGAGTGCTGTCCTTTTCATGTTGGGCCTCCTGTGTACTAGATTTTATTTTTTCTTCCTAATTATTTGCGCAGTCTAATCATTTGTCTGTTGTGCTTCCGGCCTGTGGGCTTATTAGCCCCGGCCAAACTTACTTCAGGTCATAAGGCCTGAATAATGGCCCAGATCCCGATAATGATGAGGGAAAATCATAACAATGACGCCTCAAATAAGAGATTATGCCCATCACTAGACCGCTTACCTGCAACATAAGAGCAATCCTTCTTCCTCTTGATAGCCAATTAGTTCCAACATAATGGACTCTACCTTCTGTTTACAATAGTCAGCACACCCCATACAATGAGGAAGATACCAATAACCCATCGCACAAGCTCAGGCCATATCAAAACCAAGAGTCCGGCGACTACAGCAAGAATCCCCACGGCCACCCCACTAACTAATATGCTCTTTGTATTCATAACAAACTACTCCTTTCATTGCCCCTAAACCACAGTAGGGACTCCTGCCGGCGAGTGCCCGCACTGTGGTTTCTTGGCTCTAACTCGAGTGCGCTAAACTGTCTTGTCTTCTACCACAGCCTCAGCCGCGTTCTGCTTGACGGATTCAATGCCATTCAACGCGCCGTCTTTATTTGTATAACCTTCAGATACCGCGATGGTCTCTCCGTTTACAGCCACCAGCTTAAACCTGAATTCGCCCGCCACGTCCTTGTTTATCTCGAACTTGGCATCCACCTTACGCCTCCCGAGTTTTGTTATCCTCTGTTGGACTATTCCCAAGTATGACTCGTAACCATAGGTGGTGTAATAGCGGTCAAGCAACTCCAGGTCTTTCTCTTCCTGCCACTTGCCAATCTCTTCTAGCCACTTATCCTTGTGCATGCCCGGAGCATTCTTGAGAACTTCTTCCGGCATATCCAGAATGAACTTCATTGTCTGCGGGTGCCACTTCAAAGCGCCCCATGGCATGGCAAACCACTTGTCGCTGATACCCAGAAAGCCTTCAAATGAGACGATCACGAAGGCAATCAGACCTTCGCGCATATCCACCACAAAGGTCTGCACCTGACCCATGTCTTGGCCTTTCTCATTGACCACATCGTACTGCTTCAACCTGATAGTTGGTACGAACCTTACCGATTTACTCATAGCATTCCTCCTTATAAATCCTCTTTTGGCGGCTAGCTGACATGACTGCCAGTGAATTTAGCCGCCGGACTCGATGAGTTTATCTTCCAATACTTAGATGGTCTTCCGACTGTTCAGTCTTGGGCCCGCACAGAACCCCCGAGAATGACAGCGTGTCTTATTGTCTATAAACTGGAAGACCGGGAGACATTTCACCTTCTACTTGTTTTGCTCTTTTCTTATGGTCCCAAGTTTCTTGTCAGACCGGGTATCTCTTCCATCCTTGTTTCTAATGGCACCAGTGGATAGACCCAGATTTTCTTCCACTTTACCAACAGTCTTATCACTTCTTACCTTTCGTGGCATGTTTCTCACCATCCTTTCTTCTATTATTTATTTTGCTTCTACTCCAACGCTTTTACTTCTTAAACCTCACTCGCTGCACCAACCAGATAATCAGGAAGATTAGTGCAATAACGAGCAGGATATAGATGAGACCGCCCAGGAAGTGAGAAACTAGACCCAGCAGAAATAAAATGATGAGTATAATAGCAATGATCCAGAACAAACTGTACATATTGACTTCCTTTTTACTTATTGATGCTTACCGCTGTATTTCGAACGGTATAACCCGAATCACTCTTCAAGAATAAATGTTATCTTCATCTGAACCCGGTACTCGGATATTTTGCCCTTTCCATCGAGTAGAATTTCCTGATTCTCGATCCACGCTCCTCTAACATTTTTAAGAGTCTTTCGCGCTCGAGCAATCCCCTTTTTCATTGCATCATCAAAACTAAGTGCAGAAGATGATTTGATTTCCGTTGTTCTTGAAATAGACATTTGAGCCTCATTTAATGTTTAACATTTGACGAAACTTTTTTGTCTTCTATCACAGTCATAGACGCGTTCTGCTTGACGGATTCAATACCTTTCAGCGCATCGTCTCTGGTTGGATAACCATCAGATACCGCAATGGTCTGTCCGTTTACACCAACCAGCTTAAACCTGAATTCCCCCGTCGCATCCTTGTAGATTTCAAATTTGGCGTCCACCTTGCTCCTCCCTCTACTTGTTATTACCTGTTGAAGTAGGCAATAATAGCCAATATGCCAATGATGATGAGATAAATACCAATCAAATAATTGAGTATTTTGGGGAAAATCATTACAATGACGCCGAAAATGAGGCTTGCTATCCCCATCCATAGACCTAAAGCTGGCAATGTTATAGCTGGCATTTGAATCTTACCCCCTTTTCAAAATAACTAACATATATACACATAAGCTAAACTACATAAGTATTAACGCTTATCTAGATAGCCGGCATACTCAGGCGGTCTTATCTTCGACAGTCGCGTTGGGTACGTTCTCTTTGACGGAATTAATGCCGTCCCTTGCGTTTGCCTTAGCCTTGTAGCCTTCACCCGAGTTCGCAATGACCTGTCCATTCGTATGGATTAGTCTCCAGCGGAATTCCCCGGACTTGTCCTTGTAGATTTCGAACTTTGCTGCCATGGTATTCCCTCCTTATTGAATTTGCTGCATTTACATAATCTTCTAGGGCCCATTAAGTATGTACAAGAGTCCTCCCTAGCTTAATATAAGTATGTACCCTGCATCCCGGGGCCACAAACCTCTCGGGGAGGTATTACATAGGTATGTTAGTGCCAGTCTACTAATCTAATAGGGGGTAACTGATGGCACTTGACAGGATGGTGGCGGAGTAATAATACACCTGAATGGTGCAATCGTAAGTACAAGAAATCACACATGCCGATGTTTGTACAGTGTTAAATTATCGGGTTATAGCTCGGACCTTTAATCTGAATGGTAAAAGTTATATATTATGACTATGTAAACAAGGAGGCGAAACAATGGCAGGATATGTGGTATCGATTGAGAAACAGACTCTAAGCAATAACTACTTTAGACAAGTATTGTTTACCGGAAAGAATGCTCAGCTCGTAGTTATGTGCCTGCAACCTGGTGAAGAGATCGGTAACGAAGTGCATTCGAGTGTTGACCAGTTTTTCCGCATCAAGCAAGGTGAGGCAGCGTTTGTTTTCGGCGGAAATGAAAAGCATCTGGTAAAAGATGGGGATGCGGTTATAGTTCCAGCAGGGACATACCATAACGTAATAAATACTTCGAAGACCACCAAGTTGAAGCTATATACCATATACTCTCCTCCCAACCATCCCGATAAGACCCTACATAAAACGAAGGCTGAGGCTGAGAAGGCCGAAGTGGAAAAACATCATTAGCAAGACGGAGTTTTGTTGCCTCTGGAATGGGCAAATCCATTGGTCAGAAGTTATCATGCAACAGTTAAATAATGTCCTTGCTCTTGGGTAATCATCTGGTTCCAGCGTGGCAAGTTAAATGAGGAAGTTTATATGAAATTGATGGCCAAAGAGAATATAGGCAAGCCGGGGATAGTCTTTCTAGAAATAGACGGACTAGGGGGTAAAGTACTAAAGGATGCCATGAATATGGGGAAGACTCCAAATATGAAACGCTGGACTGATTACGGAA
>JAPLHG010000050.1 GCA_026389745.1 Chloroflexota bacterium
TATTCGATGCCTTGAACGATGAGCGTAATATAGAAGCCAGCGTCAAGGCAATCAAAAAAGCTGGCAAACACGCTCAACTGGGTATCAGTTATTCACTGACCGAGCGTAAGATGGGCGGACCGGTGTACAATCTTGATTACTATATTAATAAGGCGCGCATTCTGCAGGAACTAGGCGCTGATAGCATCGTTATCAAGGATATGGCGGGACTGATTGCCCCCGATGATGCATTTACTCTGGTAACAGCTTTGAAGAAAGTGCTCAGGGTGCCGCTTCAGTTACACACTCATTATTCCAGTGGGATGGCATCTATGTCCTGCCTGAAAGCGATCGAGGCAGGAGTGGATATTATCGATACTGCCCTTGCTCCGTTTGCCCTGCGGTCATCTCACCCGGCGATTGAGCCAATTGTGGTTGCGCTGGAGGGTACTACTCGTGACACAGGATTGGATTTGGCTCAATTGCTCGAAGTCGGGGAGTATCTGGAATCTATCGTGCCTAAATACCGTGAATTTTTGAATCAGACCGCGATGTCGGTTATTGATGCCGGTGTGCTGGTGCATCAGATTCCTGGAGGTATGATTTCCAATCTGGTTTCCCAGTTGAAACAGGCGAATGCGCTTCACAGGCTCAAAGAAGTATATGAAGAGATGCCGCGCGTCCGGAAGGAACTCGGCTACCCGCCATTGGTCACGCCTACCAGCCAAATTGTCGGGGCACAGGCTGTCCAGAATGTCCTGGTGGGCAGGTACAAGCTCATCTCCAAACAGGTGATGGAATACTGTTGCGGCTTGTACGGGCGTCCGCCAGCGCCAATTGACCCTGAGGTGCTGAAAATGGTGTTCAAGTATTACAAGAAAGGCGCTAATGTGATTGATTGCCGTCCGGCAGACTTGCTCAAGCCGGAACTTGATACTGCCAGGGAATTAGTCGAGGACTTCACTCAAGATATCGGCGATGTTCTCATTGCCGCTATCTATCCAGTTACCGGGCTTGCCTTCCTGAAGAAGAAATATCAGCCGGAAGCACAACCACAGGAATAACTCCCTCCCTCTCCTGGATTCCAGCTTTCGCTGGAACGATATTGAAGGAAGAGAGTTAGCCAACCAAGCATCCACTCCCCCCACTGGCACCGTTACCCCTGTTGCCTTGGCAATCGTTTCAGTGACTTTCTCATATCTGGATTCCGGCCTGCGTCGGAATGGTGTTTGTTTGTCGGGATATTACTTTAGCACAAACCTTTGAGCCGTTTTGCGGAGACCATCCAGCACACCTGTCAACGTACGGTCGTCAACGCAGTAGGAGATACGGAAATGAGCCGGTCCGCTAACGCCATTTCTTTCTTGACGCTTGGGGTAGCCAGCTATACAATGACATTGGGTAATGAGATGAAGAAGAATTATGACGTTATCATCGTTGGTGGCGGTCCGGCGGGGATTTTTGCCGCTCTGGAAATTGCACAGGGATCATCTTTGAGTGTTCTTTTAATCGAGAAGGGCAGAGATATCAGTGGAAGGCAGTGTCCGTCTCGTGACCGAGGCAAATCATGTGCCGCCTGCTCACCCTGTAGCCTTGTTTGTGGGTTAGGTGGTGCCGGGGCTTTCAGCGATGGCAAACTGACACTCACTTCACAGATTGGCGGCAGACTCAAAGAGTATATCGGGGAAGGCGCTACCGAGTCCCTCATCAAGTATGTCGATGATATCTACCTCCGTTTCGGTGTATCCGATAGGCTCTACGGAGTCGGGGAGGAAGTGGCCAAACTGGCACGTCGGGCTTCCCTAGCGGAACTACATCTCATACCTGTGCCTCTCAGGCATCTGGGTACCGAGCACTGTCGCCGGGTACTTAAAGCCATGCACGATTTTCTTGTGCCGCGGATTGACCTCAAACTGGAGACGGCGGTCTCCGAGATTATCGTGGA
>JAPLHG010000024.1 GCA_026389745.1 Chloroflexota bacterium
CCCACGGTCTCTTCAGGCTTTACCTTGAAGAATTCATAGAAGGAGCGGCTGACCGTGACCACCCTGAGGTCTTGGTCCAATGAAATTAAAGGTTCACGCACAGTGTTGATAACGCTCTCAGCAAATTCGCTGGCTTCGTCCGCAGAATTTTTAACAATCTCCAGTTCTTTCCGTGTCTTTTCCAGCCCATTTTCTATTTCCCTGCGCTCGGTGATGTCCTCAATGGCAAGGAGGATAATTCGTTGTTTACCCAACACTCTTTGAATCTGACGTGCATTCAGCAGCATTATCCGTCTGCCAATGGTAGCAAAGTCGTGTTCAACCTCATAGTTATCAAAAGCTGCCTTTTTGGGCAGGATGTCTTCCAGCAGTTCCCGTAGTTTGGGGATATCCCATTGTTTATTGCCCAGGTCATAGATAAGCTGTCCCACGGTCTCTTCAGGCTTTACCTTGAAGAATTCATAGAAGGAGCGGCTGACCGTGACCACCCTGAGGTCTTGGTCCAGAACGATTAAAGGTTCACGCACCGTGTTAAAGATACTCTCGGAATATTCACTGACAGCTTGTACCTGTTTTGCCTTTTTTTGTTCAGTAATGTCGTACATAATAGCCGATACGCCGTAAATATTTCCTGATTTGTCCTTGATTGCAGAAAGAGTCAAAGAGATATCAATTACAACACCATCTTTTCGGAGGCGTTTTGTTTCATGATTTTTAATCAATTCCCCGGCTTGTAGCTTTTTTAGTTGGGTAAATATTTCATCTTTGTAACCGGGGGGAGCTAAAATGGAAATATTTTGGCCCTGCATCTCTTTTCCGGTATATCCATATATTCTTTCCGCTCCCTTATTCCAACGAACAATATCTCCTTGCAAAGTTTTCCCAACAATACCATCAACTGATGTATTGACAATTGCTGCTAAACCAAGATTAGATTCCTCCATTTTCCTGCGTTTGGTGATATCTTCGATAGCGAGGAGAATAACTTTTAGCTTTTCCGGAGGATTAGGAATTCTCCTGGCATTTAAAAGCATGGTGCGTTTCCCAATGCTGGGAAAATCGTGTTCCACCTCATAGTCGTCAAAAGTTGCTTGTTGGGGAAGAATGGTTTCCAGCAGTTCCCGCAACCTGGGGATATCCCACTGTTTATTGCCTAGGTCATAAATAAGCTGCCCTACAGTCTCTTCAGGTTTTACCTTGAAAACTTCATAAAAATAACGGCTGGCCCTGACTACCCTTAAATCCTGGTCCAGAACAATTAATGGTTCACGCAGTGTGTTGACGATGCTCTCTGAGTATTCTTGTGATTTAATTTTAGTTTTTTCCTCGTACATTTCCCCTCTCCTTGAGATCGTCTATGGTTTAACTACTTATTAATTGAGTTGATAACTCTGAATTCTACTTAAGTCCGAATATTTTTGACCTTTCTTTAAATTCTTCAGGAGATTCGTCGTCCCACGGAAGATATCTGAGAGCCGCAGGGCTGCGGAAGGCATAAAGAAGCAGATTTATCACCTCGGTGGAAGGATTGGCGATTTTTATAACAGTATCTTTCCTGGCAGCGAAAACCTGTCCGGTAATGAGAGTTGGAACATTTGGGAAATAGATGTTGATTATAGGAAAACCAGCGGCTACTTCGCTTATTTTGACCCTTTCCTCTGAGAGTATCCAGCCATAGGAAATACAGGTGGATGAATATAAAAAGAGGCAGGTTTGCATGTGACTCAGTCTGCCAATAGTCATGATTTCACCCTGGCCAAAAAATATACCGATAAAAGGAATCTTAGAAAGCACTCGCCCGACTTTTGTCAGTTTTAATAGCATTCCTGTTAAATATATAATCAGGATGCAAAGGATGAAACCTAAACCAGCATACAAAAACTTATCCGGCACAACAACGCCAAGGATACTTCTACCGAGCTTTTCCCCATTACTGAAAAGAAGAATCACGACATAGACCACCAGTATCACAGGAAGCCAGAAAACAAAACCGTAAAGAATAAAGGTAGACTGTTTTCTAAGGAAATCTTTCATTTTTACCTCCCGTCATTTTTCTCCAATAATACTCGGTTTAGTCATCGCCCTCTCGTTGGGATAATGAAGCATACTCATCTTGCCTTATTAAGATTTACTAATGCCCCAACCTTGAACCAACAAAGAAGAGCGCTAATCCGACAACAATGGCCGCGCCTAAAATACAAATTACAGCCCTAGTTACCAGCCGCTCCAGGTGATGGACATGTGTTTCGATACCAGAAACATTGGCGCGTACTTGCATCTCACCCCGCTCAGCTGTCTTCATCATCCTATCCAACCGCTGGGGTAGTCCCCCAACCAGACTAGCCAATTCCGCTGCTGCCACAGGCATACGGCGAAGGGCAGCAATAATAGAATACCTCTTTTTAATTGCCCGTATGACACTGGATTGTAACATTGGGGCAATATCAAATTCCGGGTCTAATCCTCTACCCAAGCTTTGTGCCATGACTATCGTTTTTAATAACAGGAAAGTATTAGAGGGAAGCTGTATACGATTGCGACGCAGTATGGTAAAGAGCTGCTCCAGGTTGTAACTAACGCTTTCTGAGCGTTTTAGTAAGTGGGTAGTCGAGAAATGACCCATAACATATTTCATGTCTTTTCGCAGGCGGGCGCGAGACCCTTCAATACGCAAGCTTACAGCTCCTAGTTCTATCAATGCGTCTATGAGCATATCCGCATTTCGGTCTAGAATGGCTTTAAGAGCGTTGGCGAGGTGCCATCGCACCTCGTTATCTACCGTGCAAACCATCCCAAAATCTACCAGACCCAATCGCCCATCAGGCTCTACAAATAGATTTCCCGGATGGGGGTCTGCGTGAAACGCCTCACCCTCAAAAACCATTTTCAACCAGATACTTACGCTGCGCTTGGCCAATTCTTTACGGTCAAAGCCCGCTTTATCCAGTGCCTGTATATCCAGAATACCTATCCCATGAATCCGTTCCATTGTAATTACCCGTGCCGTGGTAGACTCCCAGAGGATGGTGGGAATGTGAATGGTTTGATCTCCTTTAAAGAACCAGGCGAAGTACTCAGCATTGTGGCCTTCCTGAATGTAATCTGTTTCAGTCTGAATAGTATCAGCTATCTCCTGGACGATTCCTACAAGATCGTATTGTTGTGCCCCTTTCCAGTGTTTGGTTACGGATACTGCCACACGACCCAAAATGAGCATATCTTCCTCTACCATTTCCGGCACGCCAGGCTTTTGCACTTTTACCACTACCTCCGGACCGTCAGTTACAGTACAAGCATAAACCTGTCCAATAGACGCAACGCCAATAGGCTTCGGAACAAATTGGCTGAATACCTCATCGGTCGAACGACCTAAATCGTCACTAATTACCTTTTTCATAACTTCTACGGGAAGAGGTTTCAAAGAACTCTGGAGTTTCGATAATTCTTTGGTATAGGCCGGCGGCAGCAGGTCAGCGCGGGTTGAAAGGATTTGTCCGAGTTTTACGAAAGTTGTTCCCAACTCCTCTATCGCCATGCGCATCCGCTCCGGTTTGGTATAAGACATTTTACGCCAGGGATTGCCGCGGAGCACCCATCCAATAAGTAAATAATTCTTCAAGCCGACGTATTTGAGGACTTCCTCAAGTCTGTATTTAGCCAGGACCATAACAATCTGACGGTACCTGGCGAAATGGCTGGGGACCTTTTGTTTTTGTCTTGCCTTATCGTTAAACAATCTCGTATTCCCTGATTTTATCTGTGCAGGCTTGCGATTCTTTCACTTAACCGGGTTATGCCGAATCCCGATGTTTTGTTTCCAGCTTTTTTCCCCAAGCTCGCTATGCATATGGGAGAAAACAGAATTAACTACATCCCGGACAGCGGTATCGATTTCTTCGCTGTTAATTATTTCTACAATAGCGTCGTATGTGCGCTCTTCAGCACGTTCCAAAGCTTTATCCAGCCCCACGATATGCGCCAGACTCGGCATTAGCCCATCCTTTGGAGTTGCTGCCCGTACGCGCTGCAATACGGCAGATTTGTTCCTCACAAAAGCTTTCGCGACCTCATGACTGAAATGTGCCCGGTTCATATCCGCCTGAACGCGTAAAATGATGCGCTGGAGG
>JAPLHG010000074.1 GCA_026389745.1 Chloroflexota bacterium
ATGGCAATTTGGAAGTTCTCTGGAAGCTGAGGGACCGCCATCCCGGTGATAGGATAGTGCCAATAATAAAGACACTACGGTAACAGTATTTATGAGGCAACCATTACCTCTTCGGTAACAGTTTATTATGAGGCAATACGGGGTGGCAATGCCTGGTTTGCCAAAGGGCAGGACTGTGCTTGCCAGTTAAAATAGGAAGTACGTGCTCCTCAATTATCTTCTAGCAATTGATTTAGAGGTATTAAATGACAAAGAAAATAATTGCAATGACAGGACAGGAACTGCGGGAAATGTTCGCCGCGGCTACTGCCTGGTTAGAGAAAAATGCTCCAGACATTGACGAACTCAATGTTTTCCCTGTACCCGATGGTGATACTGGCACCAATATGTTGCTGACAATGCGTTCCAGTGTGGAGGAGGCATACCGTGCTCCCGACCATAGTGCTTCGGCGGTAGCCCAGGCACTATCGAAAGGTGCTCTGATGGGTGCTAGGGGTAATAGCGGCGTCATCCTTTCACAAATCTTTCGGGGTATGGCGGAAGATCTGGCCAACAAAGAATCAATCACTGGCTCCGATATGGCAAGGGCACTGGGTAGAGCATCCAAAATTGCCTACAAAGGTCTCAGCAATCCCACCGAGGGTACCATTCTTACCGTTATTAGAGAAGCTTCGACCGCCGCCCTCAAGAAATCCGCTGGCAATGGCAAAGACCTGATCGCAGTTATGGAAACTACGGTGAACACTGCCAGAGAATCCGTTGCTAACACTCCTACCCTTCTCCCTATACTGAAAGAAGCCGGTGTGGTTGATGCCGGTGGTCAAGGTCTCTACACCATCCTGGAAGGTGCACTCCAATATCTCAAAGGCGAAACAGAGCAGATGCAATTCAAGAAACCACAGGTCATCACCAGCAGTATTCCGCTAACACTCCGACTTCCAGAAATGATTGCGGCTGATGAACTTCCCTACGGATACTGTACTGAATTCATGCTCAAAGGCGAAGAACTCGACCCAGAGAAAATCAGAGTCCACCTTAATAAAAAAGGCGAATCGCTCATCGTCGTCGGCGATAAAAATACCGCCAGAATCCATATCCACACTATTGAGCCGGGGAATATAATTCGCTATGCCACCACACTGGGCACCATCCATCAGGTCTCAATCAGGAATATGGACGAACAGCATCACGATTTCGTGGCAGCACAGAAAGAGAAAATAGCCTCCAGCGATATTGCCACTATCGCAGTGGTCGCTGGAGAAGGGTTAGAAGAGGTCTTCAATAGTCTAGGAGTATCCTCTCTCGTGCATGGCGGGCAAACAATGAATCCCAGCACCAAAGACCTCCTCCAGGCAGTGGGGCATTCCCCCTCTGACAAGATCATTCTCTTACCAAACAACAAGAACATCATTCTCACCGCCAAACAGGTTAAGTCTTTGACAAAGAAAACCATTGAAATCATCCCCACAGAAACTATTCCCCAAGGGGTCGCAGCACTTCTCGCCTTTGATTATGAAGCGAATCTGGACACTAATATCCACCTGATGGAACAGGCAATATCAAATGTTAAGACCATCGAGATTACACGAGCCGTACGCGCTACCCAGATTAGCGGATTGAAGATTAAACGAAAGCAGATTATCAGTCTCCTGGACGGAGAGCTAGTCGCCGTAGGCAATAATTCTGTGGATGTCATTCTGAATACACTCGCCAAAATTGATTTTGAAGAGAATGAAATCCTGACTGTTTATTATGGTGCTGATACCGAACTTTCAGAAGCAGAAAGAGTTGCCGACAGTATTCGCAAGAAACATCCCAAACTGCAGGTTGAAATAATTAGGGGTAGTCAACCCCACTACAATTACATAATATCAATAGAATAGTTAAGGAGAACTGAACAATTGACAGTAAAGATTGTGACCGATAGCCTTTCTGACCTGACAAACAGTTTGATTGGCAATCTAGACATCACACTAGTACCATTAACCGTGCTGTTCGGGTATGAAACCTATCTTGACCGTGTTACCATCAGTACTGACGAGTTCTACCATCGGCTTATCCACGGTGATATCTGGCCCACCTCTACCCAACCATCACCTCAAGACTTCGTCAATACGTATGCCAAACTATCTGAGGAGACCAATGAGATTCTGGTTATTAACCTTTCATCCAAACTAAGCGGCACTTACCAGTCAGCAATAGCAGGCAAAAGCTTAATGAACGCCAAGAAATGTCACATTGAGGTGATTGATTCTCAAGCGGTCGCCATGGGCTTGGGGTTGGTCGTCATTGCCGCCGCCAGAGAAGCTCAGAAAGGTGCTAATCTGGATAAACTCGTAGAGTTCACACATAAGGCATTGACCCGCTCACATTTTATCGTCTATTTCGACACCCTGAAATATCTTGCCAAGGGTGGACGCATCGGCAAGGCACAGGGCTTGCTCGGCTCTATTCTGTCAATCAAACCGATACTGAATGTTAAAGAAGGTGAAATGGCGCCGGTAACCAGAGTACGCTCGCAAGCGGCTGGAATTGATTACCTCTATAATTTCATTACCCATTTTAAGAATATTGAGGCGATTGGCATAGAACACACCACCTCACCTGAGAGCGCCGACGAACTTGCTAAACGCTGTAGTTCCATCTATCCCAATATTCCAATCCTGCGTGCCACCGTCAGTCCGGTTCTAGGAGTCTATGGCGGACCTAATGCTCTCGCCGTGACTGTCCTCGAATCGGAGGGAAAATAGCTTAATGACGGTAAAAATTGTTGCCGATAGTACCGCCGACCTCTCACCCCAGCTTACCAAAGAACTCGGAATTTCAATTGTGCCGGTATATGTACGCATCGGGCAGGAAAGCTATCGGGATGGCATAGATATCAGCTACGACGAATTTTATGATAATCTCGTGAATGGTCCGGTGCATCCTACTACCTCACAACCGACACCGGCTGATTTTGCCAGGGTTTATCAGGAGCTTTCTAAAGAAAACGATGAAATAGTCTCCATCCATGTCTCGGGTAAACTCAGTGGCACTTATAATTCGGCTCTACAAGGCAAAGAGCTAGCCAACACCAAAAGTAACATCACCATTATTGACTCAGAGTCCATTACTATGGGACTGGGGATAATTACTATGTCAGCCGCGAGGTTAGCGTTGACCGGTGAGAACCACGCCAAAGTGTTGGAGGATGTGAAACAAGGTATTAAAAACACACATATTTACGGAACCTTCGACACTCTGAAATACCTGTTCCTTGGGGGGCGAATCGGCAAAGCTAAGGCACTG
>JAPLHG010000028.1 GCA_026389745.1 Chloroflexota bacterium
AATGGCAATTTGGAAGTTCTCTGGAAGCTGAGGGACCGCCATCCCGGTGATAGGATAGTGCCAATAATAAAGACACTACGGTAACAGTATTTATGAGGCAACCATTACCTCTTCGGTAACAGTTATTATGAGGCAATACGGGCTGAGACGAATTCAACCCGTTTATTGTATCATGCCCCATCACTACCATTGCAAGTATTACTGATATCATTTCCGGTGAACCCATCTGTCATTGCGAGCGAGGCGTGGCAATGACAGATGGGTATGTTCCGGAATGGCAAGGGGAAATAAAAACAGGTCTTTAGCGCCGAGAAGCCGGACCTAAAGGCTCTTCGCCAGATAATCACCCGCCGGGTGGTAGCCGAATTCAGCGCGATAATATTCCTTAGCCCCCACTCCGCTCAAAACCAGCATTTGAGGAGCCATGAACTCCTCGCGGGCAATTCTTTCTGCCTCTCTGAACAGCGCCTTCCCCAAACCCTTATGCTGGGCGGCGTCAGGGCTCTGGCATTTCAACGGCATTTCCGGCCCGTAGACGTGCAGTTCTCTGACGATGGCGGTAGGGCTAGTATTTCCTTGTCCGGACACTGATATGGATTCAGACTGTAGGCGGAGTCGCAAGAGCCCGAACAAGGTTTCCCGCTCATCCTCAAAAGACAGGAAAACCTCGGTGCCGCCAGAAGCAAGATAATCTGTTCTTTTCAGTGCCGGCTCGCCGATTTCCCAGCCGTTCGCTGCCCGATGCCCGTACTCACGGCAGCGGACGCAGTGGCACTCTGTGCCCTTCTCCCGCATCACTTTTTTGACGGGGCCGCGCAGGGAGTCCTTACAGCCGGCCACTATGAATTTCACCGGGATATCACGCAGAACGCGGGAGATTCTGACGTATTTCGGGACGGTGGCTTTGATGTCGGCCACCAGATTGAGCATGGCCCTGTTGTCGTAGGGCTGGTAGCGCCCCTCGCGGTACCACTTTTCCAGTTCCGTGCCGGCGACCACCATTGTCGGGTAGATTTTCAAGCCATCGGGCCGGAAGCGCGGGTCATCGAATAGCTGGCGGGACATCGCCAGATCGTGCTCCGGGGTTGAACCGGGGAGCCCCGGCATCCAGTGGTAGTGGACCTTGAAGCCGTACCTTTTGAGAAGCGCGGTGGCTCTGACCACATCTTCAACAAGGTGTCCCCGTTTTATGAGGCGGTAGATTTCATCATCCAGTGTTTGAACGCCTATTTCCACGCGGGTGGTGCCGAATTCCAGCATCCGCTTTACTTCTTCCTCGCCGCAGAAATCGGGCCTGGTCTCGATGCACAGCCCGACACAGCGGCAGGCCGCGCTTTCGTTGAGCTTTTTCGCTTCTTCCAGAGAGGCGGCGGCGACTCCATTCAGGGCATCGAAGCACTCCTTGACGAACCGGGACTGATAGTCTTTCGGCGTCGCGAGAAAAGTCCCGCCCATGATGATGAGTTCAATTTTATCTGTGGGGTGGCCCATATCCGCCAGCCCGCTCAACCTGACCTTAACCTGTTGGGCAGCGTCGAATTGGCACTCCTTGCCCCTCAGCACCGCCGGCGACTCCGGAGTATAACTCTGGGGAGTTGCTGGATAAGTCGGGCAGTAGACGCACCTGCCGGGACAGGGCATTGGCGAGGTCATGACGGCAACGGGTGTTACGCCGGAAATGGTGCGCGTGGATTTTCTCATCGCGATCTTGTGTTTCTCCATAGCTACCAATAGTGTAGCAAAATCAGACGATGCCCACAAACCATTCTGTGTTATACTAGCGGATACTAAAGTTAGTATGGTGCGGGTTTAATGGAAGCCAATCTCAGAGATGTCTTCAATCGGATAGCCCCAAGCTGGTATAATTACCGGCACTGGACAATCTTCCGCCGTGAACTGGAGACGCTGTCGAAAGACTGGGGAGGGGGAAAACTCCTCAACCTCGGTTGTGGGCACGGCGCCGATTTTTTGCCGTTTACTCAGAATTTCGAACTATATGGTGTAGATTTTTCCGGTGAGATGCTTAAACTCGCCCGCAAATATGCCGAGAAATTCAATTTCGATGTTGACCTCGCCGTAGCCGATGTTTGTTATCTACCTTATAATAATGAAACCTTTGACTGGGCAATCTCAGTAGCTACTTATCATCATCTCAAAGGGGAGAGCCAGCTGGCGGCGCTACGCGAACTAAGCCGGATATTGAAGCCCGAAGGCTCGGCATTCATCACTGTATGGAACCGCTGGCAACCGCGTTTTTGGTTTAGCGGTCAGGAAATTTTTGTACCCTGGCGGATTAAAGGCGAGACTCTGTCCCGCTACTATTACTTATTCTCGTACACTGAGTTTTTGAGGCTGGTGCAAAAATCTGGCTTGCAGGTGGTGAAAATCTTCCCGGAGAGTACTCACTGGTTCCCCGTCAAATTTTTTTCGCAGAACATCTGCCTGCTGGTGAGGAAGGGCAGCTGAGGACAAAATAACCCGGTTTCTCGGTGGGACGGGGAACTTACAAGTTGGCGAAATAGTGATATACTTGATATATGTTTGACAAAAGTGGCGATAAGCATTAAGTATGCCACATAATCAGCCAGCGAAACTCTTCTGTCAGGAGGTATTGCCAAATCATGTTAACCAAGATAAAGTGTCCCATCTGCGGCGTTGAGGGCACGTTTTCCCTGTCCGACCCTATCTACGAAGGGCCATACCGCTGCTGGAAATGTCGTGCACTCTTAAAAATCAGGATGGAACATAATGTCCTGAAATCCTGTGAGCCAATTGACCCTGCGGAGATGGCGAAATTGGATGAGATACAGGCGATGAAGAACAAGTTCAGACACGGTGGCGGTGGATAAGTCGTATTAACGGTCGCCGTTGTCATAGGGACCTGGTAAGGAGGCTACTATGCCGGTAGTGGTTGTTGACATGTTCGAAGGGCGTACCGTTGACCAGAAGAAACAGTTAGTAGAGGGTATCACTGCCGCCTTCGTCAAGATTGGTGTCCCCGCCGAAGCCGTTCACATTATTCTCAATGATGTCCCTAAGCATAATTGGGGGACTGGGGGGAAACTTTCCTCAGAGAGCAAAACATCCTAGTTTTTTGGTTATTGGTATTGATGTGAAGGGAGATGCAGGAGTGATGTATGACGGGCAGTACCGGGTTAATCATCATAACGTTAGCCATAATTCTCATACCCTTCTCTTTGTTGAGGAGACGGGGTGGCCCTGCTAAATATCCCGAGATAGTTCAGTCCCTGCTTTATGATATCAATTGGAACCAGGCACTGGCGGAAACATGCCAACTACGTGATAAACCGCACCGATTTGAGAACTCAAACTGGCTGATGAACAAGAACAGGCTTGGTTTCCTTGGAGAATCGTTGAAACAGGCGCTCCAAGAGACCTTTGCCCTGGTAGAAGAGTTTAACAGGCAGATGAAAGAAGCTAAGAAAGCCAAGTCCGATAGCTATAAGACCATTGACCTCGCCAGATTTAAGGAACTACTGGCCAGGTGCCGGCAAGAGCTTGAGGACTGGATGGTTGCGAAGACCGGGCAGAAAGAATTGCCACCTAAATATCCCACCCTGATGGGCTCCCTTTTTGGTGAGCGGTAGAGCTTATAAAGCCCTTTCTGCCATCTAACCTGTGACTTTGTTAGTGATTGCTCCCCACTTCTGGTAATAGTCTTTCTTTGTTTGTCGGAACTTTTCCTTGAATGAAGGGGAGCCGATATATTCTGTGGACATTATGACCGCATCCTCTTTGTTGTCCAGATAGTAACTCTTGCGCGTGCCGAGCTGATCAAAGTTGAACTTATAATAGAGATTCTGGGCAATCTGGTTTGAAGCACGAACCTCCAGGGTAACGATACGCGCCTGGTGTTTCATCGCCATTTCAATAAGGCATATCAGCATGGCTTCGCCAATACCCTGATGACGTTGCTCCTTGCGTGAAGCGATGCTGGTGATATGGGCTTCGTCAACCATAATCCACATACCGGCATAACCGAGGATTTGTGGCTCTTCCTTTGATGACATATCTTGGGGAGTCTGCCTTCGTGAGAAAAGGCTTTGCAGTCGGTCAAAAAGCCTTACGGGCCTTTCCTTTTCAGTGGGCTTGGGGTTGGGCCGTAGGTTTACCTTCTGAGTCTCATAAGCGACAATGTAATAAGCCAGCTTGTTTCCCAACTCGCGGACAAAGTTAGTTGGTGGCCATTCTATCGGGAAGGCTTCATGGTCAATCTCTATTACCTGAGAGATATCCTGTCGCCGCATTAAACGTATGGCAAGGGGCATATTTATCCTCTAATCAAAGTATTCTAACACACTGGGCAGATTGATGGTATAAAAATCTTCATCGGGGAGGGAGTTGCAACAAGTTGCATATCTATTAGTAACAATAGAAGCGGCCGCTTTTCAGGGTATTATCCTTCCAAGTTAGGCTCGGGAGGGATAATACCCTCGCTCCACGACCCTATCTTTTTTTAACATCCCTCGTTATACTATATGCACGGGGTAAAAACCCGAAGGGAAGTTTGACAAATTAATAGACCGAATTTAGGTCAGTCTCAGAGGGGATTTATCTAGTGCAAGAAGAACAGAACCTTGTCCATCGGGCACGGCGAGGGGACCATGAGGCTTTTGCCCAACTATACGAAAACCACTTTGATAAGATTTATCGTTATGTGGTCTTGAAGATAGGGAACAGGGCTGAGGCAGAGGATATGACCCAGCAGGTCTTTGTTAGGGCTTACGAATCAATCGGCTCTTACCGATGGCAGGGTATCCCCTTTTCTGCCTGGTTGTTCCGTATTGCCCATAACCAGATGGTGGATTTTGTCAGGAAGGCAAGCAAAAAGCGGACCGTGCCTTTTGATGAGTCACTACCGGTACTGAGCGATAGCGACCCTGAGCATGAGGTTGAATTGAAGATGGATGTGGAGAAGGTGGTTTCGGCGACCAGGCAATTGACCAAGGCACAGCGTGAGGTCATCAGTTTAAGGTTCGCCGGCGGTCTGTCAATTACCGAGGCGGCAAAGACAATGGGAAAGAGCGAAGGTGCGATCAAGGCTTTACAGCATAGTGCCATATTAACCCTGCGCAAAACCTTGCTGGTAGGAGAACAAGGTGGGAGGTAATAAACAGTTTAATGCCATCCTTGATGAGTGTCTGGAACGTCTGCTTACCGGGCATGAGACGGTAGAGCAGTGTCTTCAGCGTTATCCGGAATATGTTGCTGAACTTGAACCCCTGCTCCGCACAGCGGTGATGATGAACAAAGCAGTTGATGTCAAACCCTCTGCCGATTTCCGGGCAAGAGCCAGGTTTCAATTTCAATCAGTGATGGCAGAATCGAAGTCCCCAGGACGTGCCGCTGTCTTTGTTCCAAGATGGGCAGTGGCTGTTTGCGCAGTACTGCTAGTTTTTGTGCTGGGTGGCGGTACGGTAGTGGCGGCTGACGGCAGTATGCCCGGTAGTCCGCTTTACCCTGTGAAGCTGGTAGCTGAGAACGTGCGGGTAAGCCTGGCTGGCTCTGAAGAAAAGAAGGCAGAGTTGTACGCTGCGTTTGCTGATAGAAGAATAACAGAACTTGACTATCTGGTGACTAATGGCAAATCGGCAAATATGGAAGCAGTGGCACAGCGACTTAGTAGGCATTATACAATGATGGGTGAATTGCCTCTGGCGCAGGGAACCGAGGTTGTAGCAACGTCCTCGCCGCCAACGCCGATGCTAGGCACATCCGGAATTTCTGGTGGTGATACAACAGAGCAGGGAGTTGTGGCGGCTGGTAATAAATCGGTGAGTGATTCTTCTGTAAATGGCAGAGGTGAGTTAAAGAAGCTTCTAGGGTATTATGCTGTAACCCAGCCGCAGAGACTTCAGCAGTTACTGGATTCCAACAAGGTTCCTGAAGCTGCTAAGCCGGCTCTTCGCCGGGCGCTTTGGGCATCAGAACACGGTTATCAGCAGGTCTTGGATAATCTAGATAAATAGCAAAATCATCCGCTAACCACTCGGCAGATTTTACGTTATAACTATTAGCGAATGGTTGTGGAGGGAGATATATGATGCAGAAAAAATATCTATTGTTTGCTACCATTACAGCTCTTTTACTAATGGCTATTTTGCTCTGTGGGTGTCAACAGGCAGGGTCGTCTTTGGGGGGAGTGTCTGCCAGTCAGCAAGAGGGAATCTGGGTAACCGGTCAGGGTAAGGTAACGGTGGCGCCTGATGTGGTTAATGTGCAACTGGGTATTGAAGCTCAGTCGCAGTCCGTTGCTGATGCTCAGAGCCAGGCAGTCAAAGCAATGGATGATGTAATGGCTGCCTTAACTTCCAACGGCGTAGCACGGAAGGATATTCAGACTCAATACTACAGTATTCAACAATTAACCAAGTGGGATAATGATAAACAGCAAGAGGTACCTGCGGGTTATCAGGTTACAAATATAGTAACCGCTAAAATCAGGGATCCTGACAATGCTGGCACCGTCATTGACGCAGTAACTACGGCGGGGGGCGATTTAACCCGCATTGATAGTCTTCAGTTCACAATAGATGACCCCACAGTATACTACGACCAGGCACGGGAAAAGGCAATGGCTGATGCCAAAGATACGGCAACGCAGTTAGCTAACTTGTCTGGTGTGAAACTCGGCAAACCAATCTACATCTCGGAAAGCGGGGCATCGGTACCACAGCCCCAAGTAATACTGGCGAAATCAACTACAGATGCGGGTACCTCAACCCCCATAAGCCCGGGTGAATTGGAGATTAGTCTTACGGTTCAGGTAACCTATGCTATCCGATGATAGCAATTATTATTCGAGAAGAGCTAGGAAGAGGAGGTGATGTTAGGTGTCTAAAAAGTTCAAAATTCTATTAGTGGTGGTATCGGCGGTCGTAGCATTAGCAGTTGGTGGCGGTGTGGCAGTTATGGCGCAGGGAGACCAGCCTACCCAGAGTAATCCACTCTTTGCCAAAGTAGCTACAATCCTGAACATTACGGAACAGCAACTCACTGATGCCCTCAAACAAGCCAGAGTGCAAATATCTAATGAGACTATTGACCAGTGGCTTGCCAAGGCAGTTGGAAATAATGCCATTACCCAGGACGAAGCGAATAAAATTGAGGATTGGCTGGCTCAGAGACCAGACCCTTCGGACAAGGATGCATGGAAAGCGTGGCTGGCTCTGAAACCAGAAATCTCCAAGACGGGGTACCTGAAGGGTCTTCTGGGAGCACCGGGCAGACTAAGACTTTATGCTTATTTCACGGGTGCGTCTGGAATCGGCACCGGGGTGTTAATGCAAAAAGTGGCGGCGATACTGAACATTGATGAACAGGCACTCCTCAGTGCCTTCCAACAGGCAAGGGCGCAACTTCGGGATGAGAATGTTGTGGAGGCACTGGACAAAGCGGTGGCGAATGGGAAGATTACCCAGGACGAAGCGAACCAGATTCAATCCTGGTGGGCGCAGAGACCAGCAGCTTTGGAAAAACTTATGCCTAGCGCCGGGCTGGGCGGACCCCGACAGGGTGGGCGCGGAAATCTTCTACAGCAACAATTCCGCAATAGAATTAAATCTCAGAACTCCCAGTAATTTAATGTTGGTATTTTAATAATAAGGGGCGTCTTTAACGTTGACGCCCCTTATTATTTTCTATAATAAATCTTAATCTAATTCTTATTATAACAAGAAGGGCATAATGGTCTCACTTTAGTTGTCTCTATTTGCTTGCCAAGTTTGTGGCAAAACTTTTCCGGGTAATTAGGGTTTTTGTGCTTTTCTACACCGTATTCTTACAAAAGTGTCTGCTGGGCAGTTTGATCTTTATTGTAGGGGATTCCTAGATGCTGGTAAGCGCGTGGAGTTGCTACCCTGCCCCGCGGCGTGCGGTCGAGAAACCCGAGTTGTAACAGGTAAGGTTCATAGACATCCATAATGGTGTCAGCCTCTTCGCTGATGGAGGCGGCAATGGTTTCCAGTCCTACGGGTCCCCCATTAAACTTCTCAATGATAGTATGCAGTACCTTGCGGTCAAGGTCATCCAGTCCTATGGGGTCTACCTCCAGCTTGGACAGAGCCTCAATGGCTACTTCTTTAGTGATAATGCCTTGTGCTTTCACCTGGGCGTAGTCTCTGACCCGCTTGAGTAATCTATTTGCCACGCGTGGTGTTCCCCTGGCACGGCTGGCGATTTCCTCCAGGCCGTCAGATTCCGCCTTAATTCGAAGAATCTGAGCGGAGCGTTTGATGATTGACTTGATAGCTTCCTGTTCATAGAAATCAAGGTGATAGACGCCGCCAAAGCGGTCTCGGAGGGGTGGGCTAAGCAGAGCATAGCGGGTCGTCGCCCCAATCAGAGTGAAAGGTGGCAGGCTGAGTCGTAAACTTCGTGCGCCGGGTCCCTTACCGATGACAAGGTCAAGAGCGGAATCTTCCATTGCCGGGTACAGAATTTCCTCCACTGCTCGACCGAGCCGATGGATTTCGTCAATGAACAGGACATCCTGCTTTTTCAGGTTAGTCAGTATGGCGGCGAGGTCGCCGGTGCGTTCTATGGCAGGACCTGACGTGATTCTGATTTGCACGCCCAACTCGGCGGCAACAATATAGGCAAGAGTTGTTTTGCCCAATCCCGGAGGGCCGTAGAGCAGCATATGGTCAAGGGCTTCGCCCCGTTTCCGGGCAGCGGCAATGGCAATGAGCAGGTTTTCCTTGACCTTACTCTGCCCGATGAAGTCTGCCATCTGTCGGGGACGGAGGCTGGTTTCCAGCGGGCTGTCTTCAATTATGGGTTTCCCGGAGACAATGCGTGCGATGGCCCTGTCCTTTTACCGGTTAGTCTTTATGGCGGTATTATATCATATTTGTGGTCGCTATCTGGTTTTTATTTCTATGGCTTGGTTGGAACCAATGTCTTGTTGCCGTTCCATCTTAATTTTTGGGTGGTAAACCACTCGAAACCAGAACCTGATAAAATCTGCGGCATCGTCTTTGCGTAACCAAAGGAATCTGGGATAAAAGCTGTTTTGGGGTTTGGCTCCAAATTTTTCCTTGAAATAAAGCTTCCCATATAAAACCTGTCTAACAAGGGATTCTCCGTTAGGCATATTACAATCCGGTTCTAACCACATCCCCCACAATGCTACGTCTCCCGTTTTTCACCTTATCGGTTATCCCTGCGAAAGTTTTCGGGTATTTTTCTTCCATCCAACTGTACCTTGTGCAGAACTTTGAGCAAAGAAAAACTCAGGATACTTTTCCATCAACTCCCGAACACTTGCTGACGTACTTTCCCATACCTCACGCTTTCCTGCGGTAGCCAAAGCCATGGAAGGTCTATGTGGGATGTGAAAGTTGCGTATAAAGTGCTCTGGTTAGATTTATTCGCCTTGCTCAGAGCAGTTTTTCCCCGTTCCCTTTTCAATTGTTTACTCCATCACTAAACAAAAGTGCCCCGTGAGATATTAGTTCCACGGGGCACTTGATAAAATTACTTGGATAGAATTGTATTACGTGTTTGCATTATCAAGTTCAACATTCGTATCTTTGTCCGTAGCTACCACTGAACCTTCATCTTTAATCTCTCCGTCTAATCCGCTGCCTGCCTCCTCATCCAGTTTCTCCAGCGCTTCTTCCAGAGTGGCAGCCGGTGCCGGTACCATTTCTGAGAGCGGCTTATAGCGGGCTGGTATCAATCGCCCGATGATGACGTTCTCCTTCAAGCCAATTAAACGGTCAGTAGCCCTCTTAATCGCGGCTTCAGTCAGGATTTTGGTAGTCTCCTGGAAAGAGGCGGCTGCTAACCAGCTACTGGTGCTGAGCGCCGCTCTCGTAATTCCCAGTAGTACCGGATGGGCTGTGGCTGGTTCACCACCCTCTGCCAGCACCTTCGCGTTGATATCTTCGTATTGGAAACGATTCACTAATTCTCCTGGCACCAGTTCGGTATCGCCCGAAGAATCAGCGCGTACCTTAGAAAGCATCTGGCGGACAATCGTTTCGATGTGTTTGTCATTAATGGTCACACCTTGGGAACGATAGACCTTCAAAACCTCATCAACCAGGTATCTCTGGGCGGCTTCTTTGCCGGAAACGTTCAAAATATCCTGCGGATTAAGCTGACCCTCGGTGACCTGTTGCCCTGCGGTAACTTTTTCGCCGGATTGAATGCGGAGGCGAGTAGCTGATGAAACATGATATGCCCGCTCATCCTTTTCTTCATACGCCACAGATAATTTACTGCCTTCAATGATGACAGTACCAGCCACCGGTGAGATAACAGCCTTGTTATCATCTGGCGATGTAACCGCGCGTGTTTCTTTCTCATCTTTAGATTTCGACTTCTTGGTTGCGGCAGGCGGGCTAGCGAGTACGGTTCCCATCTCTATCTGCTGTCTGTTCTTCACCATAACTTTCCAGCCCTTCGGCAATTGATGCTCATCACGGAGCAGCTCGCTACTGGAAATTTTGATGGTTTGTCCGTCATCGGTCTGAGTCACTTCAGCCACGCCGTTTATCTCTGAGATGATAGCTTGATTCTTCGGTATTCTCGCCTCAAAGAGTTCCTCCACTCTAGGAAGACCAGTGGTGATATCCAGTCCGACCACACCGCCGGTGTGGAAGGTTCTCAGTGTTAGCTGAGTACCCGGCTCACCGATACTTTGAGCCGCAATAATACCTACCGCACTATTTAAACCTATAATCTGCCCGCGTGCCAGGTCGCGGCCGTAACATTTCTGACAGACCCCCTGTTTCGCCTGACAGGTTAGTGGCGACCGAACATTAGCACTTTTGATACCCGCAGCAACGATTTGGCTTATCTTCTTATCATCAAATTCTTCATTCCGCTCAATGATTATTTCTCCCGTTTTCGGGTCAACCACATTGCTAGCAGCAAACCGTCCGATAATACGTTCGCTGAGGGGCGGAAGCAAGCCCTTCTCTTTCGTTTCACGTATCCAAGTACCATCCAGTGTGCCGCAATCCTCTTCGAGGATGATGCAATCGTGCGCGACATCAACTAGACGCCTGGTGAGGTAACCGCTTTCTGATGTTCTCAGAGCGGTGTCTGCCAAGCCTTTACGAGCGCCATGAGTAGAGATGAAATATTCCAGCACACTGAGACCTTCACTAAAGCTTGCCTTAATGGGGAAGTCAATGATTCTACCGGAAGGGTTAGTCATCAACCCACGCATACCTGCCATCTGTCTAATCTGAGTAATGTTACCCTTTGCTCCTGAGGTCGCCATCATATAGATGCCGCTGAATGGGTCAAGGCTTTTCTGAGTTGCCTCGGTAACTTTATCGGTGGTTTCCATCCAGACCCTGATTACTTCGTTGTACCTTTCGTCTTCGGTGATTAGACCCTTTTCGTATTGACTTTCGATAAGAGCTGTCTTTTCTTCTGCTTCCGCCAACAGCTTGGGTTTGGTTTTGGGTACCTCGATATCACTCATCGCAATGGTGGTGCCGGATTTGGTGGCAAAACGGAATCCCATCTCTTTAATTCTATCCATCACCGCTGCCATATCTTCATCGCCCAGCAGCTTGGAGCAATCGGCAACTACCTTTTTAAGGCTCGATTTGTCAACGGTATAATTGCGGAAGCCAATTTCCCGTGGGAAAGCTCCATTAAAGATAATTCTGCCGACACTGGTTCTAATCCGTTTGCCCTCGTCGTTCAGGTTTCGGACTTCTATTTCAGCCTTCAGGTCAATAACGCCAAGGTCGTAAGCCAGTCTTGTTTCTTCAAAACTGCCGAATATCTTACCTTCTCCCATGGACTCCGGTCTGATACTGGTTAAATAGTAACAACCCAAGACCATGTCCAGGGTAGGTGTAACCACAGGGTCGCCTGATGAGGGTAAAAGCATATTGTGGATGCTTAGCATCTGCTCCCTAGCGCCTTTGACAGCCGCCTTGGAAAGAGGCAAATGAACAGCCATCTGGTCACCATCAAAGTCGGCATTGAATGCCGAGCAGACCAGAGGATGAATCTGGATAGCACTGCCGTCAATAAGTACCGGCTCAAAAGCCTGGATGCTAAGGCGGTGCAGTGTTGGGGCACGATTGAGTAATACCGGTCGCTCTTTGACAACCTCCTCCAGTATGTCATATACCTCCGGCTTGGCTCTTTCTACCTGTCTCCGGGCACTCTTGATGTTGTGTGCCAGTCCTTGTTCAATCAGACGACGCATCACGAAGGGTTTGAAGAGCTCTAATGCCATCCGCCGCGGCAGGCCGCACTGGTGAAGTTTGAGTTCGGGCCCGACGACAATCACAGAACGTCCGCTGTAGTCCACCCGCTTACCGAGCAGGTTCTGGCGGAAGCGCCCCTGCTTACCACGCAACATATCGGAGAGTGACTTCAGTTTGTGACTGCCGCTGATGGAAACAGGCTGGCCTCTCTTGCCGTTATCAACCAGAGAGTCCACAGATTCCTGCAGCATTCTCTTTTCGTTGCGGATGATTATTTCCGGTGCTCCGATTTCCACAAGGTGGCGGAGTCGGTTATTACGATTGATGACCCGACGGTAAAGGTCGTTAATATCGCTGATGGCGAAACGTCCGCCGTCAAGCTGAACGGTGGGTCTGAGGTCAGGAGGTAACACTGGCAGAACTGTCAGAATCATCCACTCTGGTTTGTTTCCGCTTCTGCGGAAGGCCTCAACCACCTGCAAGCGCTTGCTTGCTTTCCTCCGTCGTTGACCAGATAGGGAATGCCCCTCCTGAATCAATTCAACGCGGAGTTGGTCCAGATTGATTGATTTTATTATTTTGAGGATGGCATCAGCACCCATGCTGGCTTCAAAAATGTTACCATACTTTTGTTTCAGTGTCCGGTATTCGTTCTCAGTGAGGAGTTTCTGAACACGCAGGTTTCTGACCATTTCTACCTCGCTGGTAGCCTGGTCCTCGGCCTCCTCGTTTTCCTCTACTAAGTCGCGGCGAAGTTGGTTGACCTCTTCTATAGTTGCTTCTTTCATAGAGTCGACCTTGGTTTCCAGAGCCGTCTGGCGGTCGGAGGCTCCCTGCGCCGTGTTTTTTTCTAATTGAGCAATCACTTCCTGCCGTGATTTTTCATCAATGGCAGTTATAATGTAATGGGAAAAATACAGAACGCGCTCCAGATTTCGCGGGGCGAGGTCAAGGAGTAATCCCAACCGGCTGGGGATTCCCTTAGCAAACCAGATGTGACTTACAGGAGAAGCGAGTTCAATATGCCCCATCCGCTCCCTTCTTACCTTGGAGCGAGCGACTTCAACGCCGCACTTATCGCAAATAATGCCCTTAAAGCGTACTTTTTTGTACTTACCGCAGAAGCATTCGTAGTCTTTGGTTGGGCCAAAAATTCTCTCGCAGAAAAGCCCATCTCTTTCCGGCTTTAGAGTGCGGTAGTTGATGGTCTCCGGTTTGGTCACCTCACCATAAGACCAGCTCCTAATTTGCTCTGGTGATGCCAGTGAAATACGAATTGCATCAAAATCATTTACTTCAAGCATTCTATTTTACCTCTTCGGGTTTAATTTCGGTCTCTGCCTTGGGTGCATCAGAGGCTTCGCTTGTAGAAGGTACCTCTTCTCCTACACTTTCTCCTACACTGGCCTTTATTCCTAGTTTAGGTGGTTCTGGAGTTTCCTTTGCCAAAAGGGTTTTTTCCTCTTCGCTTTCATTAATCACTTCAATGGCAAGCCCGAGGCTCTGTAATTCTTTAACCAACACTTTGAAGGATTCAGGCACGCTGGGTTGGAGAATATCCTCATTCTTCAAGATTGCCTCATAAGCTTTGGTACGTCCGGTAACATCATCGGACTTAATAGTCAGCATCTCTTGAAGGATATGGGCGACGCCATAAGCTTCCAAAGTCCAGACTTCCATTTCGCCGAAGCGTTGTCCGCCAAACTGTGCTTTGCCACCCAGTGGTTGCTGACTGATGAGAGAGTACGGACCTGTGGAGCGGGCATGCACCTTATCCTCTACAAGGTGATTAAGTTTCATAATATAGATGTTGCCAACTGTTACGGGTTGGTCGAATGGCTCGCCGGTATACCCATCACGCAGGATGAACTTGCCGGTGGTTGGTGATACCATGTTTTTCTCTGCCTTAACCTTATGGATGGCTTCTGCCAGCGCCTGAGGTTTCAGGCCTTTTGCGGCAATGCCTAACTCCTCCAACCAAAGTCGCTGGCAGATATTTGTTGCCTGCCCGCGATAGCTTTCATTGAACACCTTATCGCCATCGTAACCGCGACTCTTCACCCATGCCTTGGCGATATCAAGATTCATCTCGGAATGGTGGTTGCCTGGCGTAAGATTGACAGCACCCGATTGCTGTGCTACCCAGACTCTTGCCAGGCCATCTTCAATCGCAACATCATCAGCACTGTCGAAGACTGGTGTTAGCACTTTGAAACCCAATACCTGTGCTACCCAGCCGAGGTGAGTTTCCAACACCTGCCCTATGTTCATACGTGACGGTACGCCGATGGGGTTAAGGACTATGTCAACCGGTGTCCCATCTGGCAGGAAGGGCATATCTTCAGCAGGGGCGATAATGGAGACTACGCCTTTGTTACCATGACGTCCAGCCATTTTATCACCGACAGAGATAGGTCGTTTCTGGGCAATCCAGACCTGTACTTTTCTATTAACACCGGCAGACAGTTCGTCTCCGGCGAAGGTCCTAATGTTGACTATTTTGCCCCATTCACCATGCGGAACTCGCAGGGAAGTATCTTTGACTTCTCTGGCTTTCTCGCCAAAGATAGCGCGCAACAATTTTTCTTCTGCGGATAGTTCCGTTTCCCCCTTGGGAGTAATCTTCCCGACCAATATGTCATCGGGACCTACTTTGGCACCAATACGAACGATGCCCTCTTTATCAAGCTCCCTCAGACTTTCTTCGCCAACATTGGGGATGTCCCGTGTAATTTCTTCGGGGCCGAGCTTGGTATCCCGCGCTTCCACTTCGTACTTTTCAATGTGTATCGAGGTGAAGGAATCGCTTTCCACCAGCCGACTGCTGATGATAATAGCGTCTTCATAGTTGTAGCCGCGCCAACTCATGAAGGCGCAGACCACATTCTGTCCAAGTGCCAGTTCTCCCTGTTCGGTGGAAGAGCTGTCAACTAGTACCCGCCCTTTCTCCACGCGGTCCCCCTTGTTTACGATAGGGCGTTGATTGATGCAGGTACCCTGATTGGTGCGGATGAATTTCAGCAGTTCGTAGGTGTCTTCTTGT
>JAPLHG010000099.1 GCA_026389745.1 Chloroflexota bacterium
AATCAGTGATGGTCTATGCTTTTGTCAGGAAAGCCAGTTGGATGCAAAGCTGGGCATATAACAGGCAATACGGATTTCAAACCATCAATCTGATTCTCCCCAACATGTATGGTCCCGGCGACCATTTTGATGAGACGCGCAGTCATGCTCTCGGTGCGCTCATTATGAAATTCGTGGAGGCGAAACGCAAGAACCAGCCGCAGGTAGTTGTTTGGGGCACGGGGAAACCGGTGCGTGAATGGCTGTATGTAGATGACGGTGCCGAGGCGATGACAAGAGCCTTTGATATCATGCCAACTACTGAACCAATCAATGTGGGAGTCGGCATTGGTGTCTCAGTTGCTGAACTGGCAGCTCTCATTGCGGAAGTTGCCAGTTACAAGGGTAAAATTGTCTATGATACTTCAAAGCCCGATGGCGCACCGCACAAGACCATGAACAATGATAAGCTAAAGGTAGCCTTTCAGTGGGTGCCTTCCACAGACCTGAAGGCAGGCATTGAGGAGACCGTAAAATGGTATCTGGAGCATCATAAATAATTAATATGGAAACGGAAAGAGTAATTGACGGCGGCGTAACACTGGCTATCATTATCAGGGGGAAAGATTGGGAACCCGGTTTGAACTTTGTGTCTTCGGAAGCTGACTACCAGCAAGTGGGCATTTGGGGATATGATAAGGGGAAGGTGTTGAATCCACATATTCATCTTGTTGCACCGCGCGAGTCATTACATACTCAAGAAGTGGTCTTCATTAAAAATGGTAGCATCAGAGCCAATATATACAACACCAATAAGAAATTCCTGAAATCAGTGGAACTGGAGCAAGGTGATACTATTATCCTACTCAATGGTGGCCACGGCTACGAAATACTTGAAGACAACACCAGTGTGCTAGAAGTAAAAAATGGGCCTTATGTAGGACCGGAAAAAGACCGGGAGATAATTTAACTTGGCTAAACAAGAAATAAGACTGCATCTGGGTTGTGGTAAGCGGTATATTCCAGGCTTCATCCATATTGACTTGGATAAATTCCCACATATTGACTACCAGAGTGATGTTGCCAATCTACCCATGTTTGCTAATGGATCGGTTGATCTTATCTATTCAAGCCACACCCTTGAGTACTTTGACCGCGTTGAAGTTCAGGATGTGCTGAAAGAGTGGCACCGCGTTCTGAAACCGGGTGGCATTGTACGCGTTGCTGTTCCTGATTTTGAGGCACTGATTAAGGTCTATCAGCGGTATGGCGACCTGGGGAAAATCATCGGTCCGCTTTACGGACGAATCATTATCAAGACCCCTGATGGAGAAAAGAGGGTTTATCACAAGACGGTCTACGATTTCAGCTCGTTGAAAGGGATCCTAGAACTGGCGGGATTTACCAATATTCGTCGCTATGACTGGCGAAAGACAATTCATAAAGACCACGATGATTTCTCCCAGGCTTATATACCCCACATGGACAAGGAGCGTGGACTACTTATCAGCTTAAATGTTCAGGGGGAGAGAGTATGAAACGAATCAACCAGATGGAGCCTTGGTATGGTGAGGAAGAAAAGCGGGCAATGGCTGAATATTTGGACTCTGGCGGATGGCTGACCGAGTTCAAGAAAACCCGCGAGTTCGAACAAATGATTGCCGCCTACACAGGGAGCTGTTACACATCTGTCGTCACCAATGGTACCGTAAGCCTGATGATTGCCCTCTGGGCTCTGGGTATCGGTAGGGGGGATGAGGTCATTGTCCCTGATTATACGATGATAGCTTCCGCCAATGCTGTTGTTCTCGTCGGGGCGGAGCCTGTTCTGGTGGATATTGACGCATCAACCTTGTGTCTGGACCTGGCTATGACCGAGAACGCTATTACCCCCAGAACCAGAGCCATTATGTTTGTCAGCATCAATGGGCGTTCTCCTGATATGAATCAGGTGGTTGCTTTAGCCCACAAGCATAACCTCTATCTCGTTGAAGACGCCGCACAGTCACTTGGCTCACGGTATCAGGGAAAACACCTCGGCACCTTCGGCGACATTGGTAGTTTCTCCTTTAGCGCTCCCAAAATCATAACCACGGGTCAGGGCGG
Source organism: Chloroflexota bacterium (assembly GCA_026389745.1). GTDB lineage: Bacteria > Chloroflexota > Dehalococcoidia > Dehalococcoidales > Fen-1064 > Fen-1064. The sequence continues at coordinate 2,086 of JAPLHG010000099.1, forward strand.
TGCGTTGGTAACCGATGATGAAAAGCTTTTCAGCAAGATTTGGAGGATAAAGGATTTTGGTCGGAGCAATGGTGGGATTGATTATTATGAGATGATGGGTCTTAATGCCAAATTCACCGACCTTCAGGCGGTTATTGGAATTGAGCAGATGAAGAAGTTGGAATGGCGGGTTAAAAGAAAAAAGGAGATGTATAAGCTTTACCGTGACCTCCTAAAGGATATAGAGCACCTAAGATTCATAGACACTAATTTGGAGGATTGTTCTCCGTGGTTTATAGATATTCTCTTGGAGGGGTCCGAAAGGAGAAATCGCTTGATTCACTTCCTTGACCTGAGGGGAATTGGTACTCGCCTTTTTTATCCAGCAATTCATACTCAACCACCTTACTCTAATATTAAAGGTGACTTCCGAAACTCAGAAACCACTTCTGAAAGAGGATTGTGGTTACCATCGTCCTTGTTTTTGACTGATGAAAATATAGAAGTGATCTGTAAAGAAATTACCTGTTTTTTCCAACGATAGCTAATAATGACTTAAGACTAGCGGGGGGGGACGTTGTTGCACCCGTATTTAATGAAAGCTTTGGAAAGGATAGCAGTAGTAACATATAGAATACCTAGGGTTTCCTTCGCAGGTAGGCTAATAGAATATGATTTCATCCGCGCCAATATTGAGGGAATCAAGAAACAGAGGATTCTAGATGTTGGCTGTTGTGGCAGCAAGTTGCCAATCGACTTAGCAAGGCAGGGGCACGAAGTTTATGGCATTGATGTAGGAGATTACCGTGACCAAAAGCTTTTCACATTTGTTCAAACTGACATACAAAAAATGCCTTTTAACGATAATTTCTTTGATATGGTGAGTTGCGTATCTGTGTTGGAGCACATTGGGTTAGGACGTTATAGAGATCCAATCTCCCC
>JAPLHG010000077.1:0-629 GCA_026389745.1 Chloroflexota bacterium
GACCTGGTAACCGTAAATGAGGCGTTCGGAGTCGGTAGATGGTGTCGTTGTCATCTTGTTTTCCCCCCTTAAAATTTGGCGAAGCAGGTACTCTTTTCGCAAATTTCCCGAGAGGGGCTTTCTTCAGAGCAAGGACCAGATTTGAAGCTAAATCGGACCGATTAGGGCAGGTTTTCGTTGATGCTGGAATCCGCGTCCCCGCGTGTAAAGCAGGTGCTCTAACCGGCTGAGCTAACTGCCCAAAATGGTACGCTTGGTGGGGTTCGAACCCACGACCTCAGCCTTCGCAGGGCCGCGCTCTATCCAAACTGAGCTACAAGCGCCAGTAAAGAAGTGGTGCCGAAGGAGAGATTTGAACTCTCACGCCCGTTATGGACACTACGCCCTGAACGTAGCGCGTCTGCCATTCCGCCACTTCGGCACTCGGCACCACAGGTATCAGGGAAAATCCCCAGAACCACTATCTAATGTAGCCCAATTGAGGTGAATTAGTCAACTGACTTATAATCCTTCAAGACTTTATATGCAGGACCACAAACTCCTTAGGTTTTAGCATTTTGATACCCGAGTGAGGACGTATAGTGTTGTACTTTAGCAAACACTTTTGAAACCATCGGTTCAGTTCGTTA
>JAPLHG010000077.1:648-3595 GCA_026389745.1 Chloroflexota bacterium
ACCTTCCCCCAACCAGCAAAAGAATCCTTCCTCATCGGTACGAGGCTATGCTCTATCACTGCATTCTCAATCGAAGCATTTTTATGGATGTAATGATGCTCTAAGTCTGATTGCTCGCAAGCCTCATGAAATCACTTCTGAAATTCGAGTTCGTTACCCGTTTGCACATGCCTGACTGGGAATGGACAGGTTTGAAGCGCGTAACGTACTAGAATAATCGAACCCGCCTCATCCAATACCAGTTGGAGAAGAGTTACCTTATAGCGGGAAGGAGTATCACTCGCCGCATATTCGTAGCATGTGTAAGGTAATCCAGACAACTCCGGAATTACATACTTGACATCATGTCGCTTTCCTGTTCTTATACTCAGCGCACCAGGTTGCATTGGGACGCGCCGGATTGCGACAGACACCTCGCCAATCCCACTTACAGGAATCACACAGAATAACCTTCATGCCAAGAGCTTTTTTGATACTAACCAATACCCCATGCCATGTCGATTCCATACTTCATTTATACCATACAAAAACTTCACGTTGTACTGCAAAAAAATATGATAGAATAGAAACAATAGTTGAGTTTGATTATGAAGGTTTCCTACCGTTTTGTCATCATCACGGCTCTTTTTGTTACCTGTCTGCTGACCGCCAACATTGTAGGAGTCAAAATATGGGTGTCTGGGTCTATTTTCCTGCCAGCCGCCGTAGTAGTTTTCCCTTTCAGCTACATCTTCGGGGATATTCTAACTGAGGTCTATGGTTATCATCAGGCACGAAAAGTAATCTGGTTAGGTTTTCTCTGCAACCTCATCTTCGTCATTTTTGCATGGGTGGGACAAATTCTGCCACCAGCACCATTATGGACAGGACAGGAAGCTTACAAAACTATCCTTGGCTACACACCCAGATTACTGGTGGCATCATTTCTGGGATATCTCGCCGGAGAGTTTGCTAATTCATTTGTTCTCGCCAAGATGAAAATCATGACTAAAGGCAGATGGCTCTGGTCGAGGACGATAGGCTCAACAATAGTCGGAGAAGGTCTGGATTCCGTCATCTTCATCACTGTTGCCTTTGCAGGCACACCTGCCTTTGTCGCTATCATGATTCTCTACCACTGGCTAGCAAAAGTTGCCATCGAAGTGCTCTTCACGCCACTCACCTATCTCATCGTCAACTATCTGAAGAAAAGCGAGTCTGCTGACACCTATGATTACGCCACTAATTTTAATCCTCTCCTGATATGGGGCAAGAAAGCCCCTCAAAAATGAAAATACGCTGACGCCTGCGGGTGACTTCCGGCCTTATTTTAAAGGTAGGATAGAAAATGTGCCCCGAAGACAGCCCGAAATTCATTGTTGACATCAATGCCGGTAAACTGGCAAGGTGGCTGAGACTGATAGGCTATGATACGCTTCTTTTTGACCATCGAGGCGATAACCGTTTGATTCACATTGCCGTGACAGAGGGTAGAATCGTCATTACCCGTGATACTCAAATAATGAAAAGACGCATCATTACCACCGGTGAGCTGAAAACTCTCCTCATCATAAGCGATAACCCCAGCCAACAGATTCGCGAAGTACTTAAAGCACTCGGACTGAATCCTAACTTCAATCCCTTCAGTCTATGCTTGGAATGCAATGAGCCACTCGTAAAACGTAGCAAGGAAGAAGTAAAGGACAGGGTGCCACCCTACGTTTTTCAAACACAATCTCAATACGTTGAATGTCCTGTCTGCCACCGCATCTACTGGCAAGGCACCCATTGGGAGGCAATAAAAAATGAACTGGATAAGTTGACACATCATTGAATGTGCACAGTTCATAAAAAAATTTTGACAATTCAGCCTGAATATGCTATAATACGAGCCTAATATGAGATTCAATTTTTTTACAGATAGTAATAAATACGTAACCTGGGACCAGTGGGTACAAAAGAGTCTCAAACGAAATTGGAAGGAACTCCGTCAAAGGGCACTGTAAAATCACAGAGTGTATAGCCCCTCGTCTTTTCAGTTCGTTTAGTCTCTGAATATTGGACATACTGAATCCTACCGACAGTAAGGATAGCACTGTTTATCGGCTACAAATTGTCGTTTTTTATTCTCCTCATTAATCCCGCATCAACTCTTGCCTCCATAGCGCACGACTTCTTCCAGAACACGAGCAATTTCCCTACTCATACCTCAAAATAGTTGACCATAATACAAAGCCTTGCTACACTTGGTACAATAGTAGTCGTATGGATGAATGGCGATAAGGAGGCAAATCCTATGTTCCTAGCCATCGACATCGGCAACACCAATGTGACAGTGGGTGTTTTTGAAGGGGAAAAACTGTGTCATACCTGGCGGCTGGAAACCGATATCCGCAAGATGCCCGATGAGTACGCCGCGACAATAATCAACCTCATGCGGTTTCAAAAGATAGAAATATCAGACATCAAAGAAGTCGCTCTGTGCAGTACCGTAGCACCTCTTATTTCTACTTTCCTCGAGCTTCTGCAGGACTATTTCAAAGTCAGCCCTTTGGTGGTCGGTCCAGGTGTAAAGAGCGGTGTCCGTATTCGCCTCGATAATCCGAGGGAAGCAGGCGCTGACCGCATTGTGAACACGGTCGCTGGTTTCCGGCTCTATGGTGGACCATCAATTATCGTCGACCTCGGCACAGCAACAACTTTTGACGTCATTTCGAAAGAAGGCGATTATCTGGGCGGAGCAATCGCACCGGGCTTGGTTATTTCCGCCGAAGCGCTCTTCTCAAGAACAGCTGCCCTACCACGCATTCAACTCACCCACCCCCAGAAAGCCATCGGCACCAGCACCATCTCGGCAATGCAATCCGGTGTGATGTTTGGCTATGCGGGTCTGGTGGAAGGCATTGTGACACGAATTGAAAAGGAATTGGGAGAAAAAGCGACCGTAATCGCTACCGGCGGTTACTGT
>JAPLHG010000077.1:3612-7195 GCA_026389745.1 Chloroflexota bacterium
CGGTTACTGTACCATAATTGCCAAAGAAACAAATGCCATCAACGTGGTCAATCCCGATTTAACACTGATCGGTTTGCGAATGATTTATCAGATGAATAAGGTGTAAATGTCTTTGCGAGGAACCATAGCGACGAAGCAATCTCGGGGCAGGGTGTACCCCACCACACTCGGATTGCCACGCCCCGATTTCATCGGGACTCGCAAAGACATAGGAACAGGAGGGCAGCAAAATGTTAGCCAATAAAACCATCGTACTGGGGGTTACGGGAGGTATTGCCGCTTATAAAGCAGCAGACCTCGCCAGCAAACTGACTCAGGCAGGGGCTAAGGTCAGAGTAATCATGACTAAATCCGCCCTGGAGTTCATCACTCCTTTAACATTTGAAGGCATCACCGGTAATGCCGTTATTACGGACATGTTCCAAACTACCGCCGAGCACCGCATCAACCATGTTGCTCTCTCCGAGGTAGCGGATGCTATTGTCATAGCACCGGCAACGGCTAACATCATCGCCAAAATCGCCTGCGGTATTGCGGATGACATGCTCACCTGCACTGTGCTGGTGACCAAAGCCCCGATAATTGTCTCGCCTGCTATGCACGCTAATATGTACGAAAACAGCATCACGCAGGAAAATATCGCCAAACTCAAAATTAGAGGTTTTACTATTATAGAACCAGAAGTGGGACGTCTTGCCTCGGGTGGATATGGGGTGGGACGACTGCCGGATACGGAAGTAATTATCGGCACTATCCAGCAGGTATTCGGTAAAAACGGCGACCTGAAAGGCAAACGCATCGTGGTAACTGCCGGCGGCACCCGGGAAGCTCTTGACCCGGTACGCTATATCAGCAACCATTCTTCTGGTAAAATGGGCTACGCTGTGGCAGAAGCCGCAAGAGATAGGGGTGCTAAGGTAACACTCATCACTACCCCAACCGCACTTGCCATACCGACCGGCGTTGAGACAATCAAAGTCCAGAGCGCAAAACAGATGAGAGACACTGTCGTAAAAGCGACTGCAAAAGCTGATGCTCTCATAATGGCAGCGGCAGTAGCAGACTATAGGCCCAAAACCACCGCAAAACAAAAGATTAAGAAAGGCGCGGGCGACTTGACGCTGGAGCTGGTGAAAACGCCGGATATTATTTCCGAGGTCAAAGGCAAATTCCTCAAGATTGGCTTTGCCGCCGAGACGCAGGACCTAGTCGCTAATGCCAAAAAGAAACTGACCAACAAAGCACTTGATATGATTGTCGCTAATGACGTCACATCAGAAGGCAGTGGCTTCGGTGCGGACACCAGCAAAGTCACTCTTATAAATAAGGGCGGTAAACAGGAAGACCTGCCCTTGATGACCAAAAGAGAGGTAGCGGATAAGATACTGGATAGAGTGGGAAAGTTATTGGGGGAGAAAGGGAAATGAAAAATTCGCTGGATTTAAGTAAGTTAAACCACCAAGTGCAGTACCAAAAGAAAGGATATAAATGACAGACACGCCATTAACTGAAGTGGAAATGCCTAAAGCCTATGACCCTAAAAAGGTTGAAAATAAATGGTATAAATTCTGGCTGGATAAGGGCTACTTTAAGCCTGTAATCAATCCTAAAAAGAAACCATTCACCATCATTATGCCACCCCCCAACGCCACCGGAGAACTGCACATGGGGCATGCCCTGACAGCCGCATTAGAAGATACAATGATACGGTGGCACCGGATGAAAGGCGACCCCACCCTCTGGTTGCCGGGAGTGGATCATGCCAGCATTGCCGCACAGGTAGTTGTAGAAAGATTACTGGTAAAAGAAGGCACGAACCGCTACCAGATTGGACGAGAGCAATTTTTGGAACGGATGTGGCAGTGGACAGATGAATGCCGCTCAACCATCGGACTGCAACACCGCAGGCTGGGAACTTCCTGCGACTGGTCACGCGAGAAATTCACATTAGACCCCGGACCATCGCTGGCAGTCCGCACTACTTTTGTCAATCTCTACAACAAAGGTCTAGTCTACCGTGGCGAACGCATCATCAACTGGTGCCCGCGATGTGCTACCGCCCTTTCCGACCTCGAAGTCGACCATAAAGATTTGGACGGACACCTCTGGCATATCAAATATCCCCTGGCTGACAGCGATGGTTATCTAATTGTCGCCACGACACGCCCGGAGACAATGCTCGGAGATACTGCCGTAGCCGTCAATCCCGAAGATGAACGCTACACCTCACTTATCGGTAAATATATATTGTTGCCAATTATGAACCGGCGCATTCCCATAGTCACCGATGCAATCGTGGATAAATCATTTGGAACCGGTGCCGTCAAAGTCACGCCGGCACACGACCCTGCGGACTTTGAGATTGCCCAGCGTCACAATCTGGAACTGATTAACATTCTGAACAAAGATGCCACAATGAACGCAAATGCCGGGCAGTGTGCCGGTATGGATAGATTCGCCTGCCGTAAATGGGTTGTGGAAGTACTGGAACGGCTGGGCTTGTTAATTAAAATCGAGGATTATAGCCACGCCGTAGGTCATTGTCAGCGTTGCGCTACCGTTATCGAGCCTCTGGCAAGCACGCAGTGGTTTGTCCACATGGAGCCTCTGGCAAAACCAGCCATCAAAGTTGTCAAAAACGGGCGCATTCAGATTATCCCGGAGCACTTCACTAAAGTTTACCTGAACTGGATGGAAAATATCCGCGACTGGTGTATTTCCCGCCAACTGTGGTGGGGCCATCGCATCCCTGCCTGGTACTGCAAAGACTGCAGTGAGATGATTGTCGCTGTTGAAGTCCCGAATACCTGCCCTAAATGCCATTCCAACAAGCTGGAACAAGACCCAGATGTTCTGGATACCTGGTTTTCCTCCGGTCTCTGGCCTCATTCGACTCTCGGCTGGCCCCATGATACGGAAGATATGCGTTATTTCTATCCCACCAATGTGATGGAGACTGCTTACGATATTTTGTTCTTCTGGGTAGCCCGGATGATAATGATGGGCATTGAAAATACGGGTGAAATCCCTTTCAAGTATGTTTATCTTCACGGGCTCATCCGCGACGAGAAGGGCGAAAAAATGAGCAAGACCAAGGGCAATGTAACCGACCCCCTACAAGTAATCGATAAAATGGGTGCCGACGCCTTGCGTTTTGCGGTAATCACTGGCAATGCCCCAGGCAGTGACAGTAAAATGTCGCCCGTGAAACTGGAGGCCGGCAGAAATTTCGCCAACAAACTCTGGAATGCCACCCGCTTCGTTATCAGAAGCATACCTGATGGCAAAGTTGACCTGAAGATTCAAAAGGACTCTCTCACGGCAGAAGACCGCTGGATATTGAGTCGGCTCAACCACACTATCGATAATGTCAATAAAACGATGACAAATTTCCAGTTCGCTGAAGCTCTGAAGGAGATTTATGAATTCCTGTGGGGAGATATCTGCGATTGGTATATCGAACTGGCGAAAATTCGTCTCAATCCTGAAACTAAGGACGCAATATCACCTCTGCCGGTGCTGGTTTATGTGCTGGAGACTTCATTACGATTACTTCATCCCTATATGCCTTTCCTCACCGAAG
>JAPLHG010000077.1:7237-8053 GCA_026389745.1 Chloroflexota bacterium
TTCATCACCGAAGAGTTATGGCAAAATCTCAAAAACTGCCTGCCTGCCAGGTGGCAAAAAACAGAGTCGATTATGGTCGCAAAGTACCCCAAACTTGATAAAAAAGCCATTGATGCTGAAGCAGAAAAGATTGTAGAGGCAATGATTGACATCACACGCGCTATACGCAATATCCGTGCCGAAAACAAGGTAGAGGCTAACAAATGGGTTGCCGCCGATGTTTACTGCGGTCAGTTGATTTCAGACATCATACCCTACGCATCTGCCATCGAGACATTGGCAAAAGTAAAGCCGCTCGACTTCAAGAATAGCCGTCTCCCCGGAATGCCTGGTGAAAAGTTCGTAGTCGCAGTTTTGAAAGAGTCGGATGTGGTCGTCCCGATGACAAGTATGATTGACCTTGCCGTTGAGCGAGAAAAGATTCAGAAAGAGCTTGTGCAGATAGAAGCGGATGCAAACCGCCTCTCGACACGGCTCAAAGATGAAGCTTTCTTGAGTAAAGCTCCCGCGGCTGTGGTTGCTAAAGAGAAAGAGCGACTGGCAGAAAGAAAAGACCACGCGGCAAGGCTGAAACGACAGATCGGTGAGACGGGATAGACCTTCACCATCACCCTCACCCCGTATCAAGTACAGGACAGGCTCTAACCTCTCCCATCAATGGAGGGGGAATGGTTCTATTTGCTGCTCCCGGTGAGCGGTCGGGCGATGATAAGACTTTCATGGTAGCCGTTACGATTCAACCAGTCGAGGGCTTTCTTAGTATCGCTGGCAACACGTGATTTGTCACAATGCTTGATGCGATATTTGAAGAGCCAA
>JAPLHG010000083.1 GCA_026389745.1 Chloroflexota bacterium
CCCGATTTTTCATACCGAAATTGTTTTGCCAGTTCCGCGATTCTAAAAGGTAACTCTCTGTAAGACCTCGGTTTGCTGGCATAATACTGGAAATGATGCGGGCAGGTCATTGGTCTTAGCATCAATTCTTCTTCATCCACTTTCATGATCGGATACATCGAATCCTTGTAATAAGGATAGTGTCCTGAAGTTTTATATAAGTCTATGTTTGCCAGGTCGGGCGTATAAACATGCTTATATCCTCTCCTAACTTCCTCATCGACAACAAATCGTTCCAGGGTTCTTCTGATTATCGACCCCTTTTCTGTGAAAATGGGAAGCCCTTTCCCAACCAAATCCGTAAACACAAAAAGATCCAAGTCTTTGCCTATTTTCCTGTGGTCTCTCTTTTTAATTTCTTCCTGGGTGAATAAATATTCATCCAGCTCTTTCTGGTTATTGAAGGCGACTGCGTAGATACGCTGGAGCATCGGGCGCTTTTCATCACCGCGCCAGTAAGCTCCTGCGATACTCATTAACTTAAAAGTCTTTATTGCGGAAGTGTATCTAATATGAGGGCCGCGGCACATATCGGTAAAATTTCCCTGCTTGTAAATAGTTACCTGTTCTTCGAGTAGTTCATCAATCAGTTCTAATTTGTACGGTTGTTTGGCAAAAATCTGGCGCGCCTGCTCTTTGGAAACCATCTCTTTTATGAAAGGGGAATTGCTTTTCACAATTTCCTTCATCTTGGCTTCGATGACGGGCAGGTCTTCCGGAGTTAATTTACGCGGCAGGTCAAAATCATAGTAGAAGCCATCTTCAATCGTCGGACCAATGCCGAATTTTGCATCGGGGAACATCGATTGCACGGCTTCCGCCATAACATGCGCCGTTGAATGACGCATCATATCCAATTTTTTTTCTCTCTCTCGACTGTCCAGCATGTTATCTTCCATAAACAAAACCTCCCACCCACTCCGGGAACGAGAGACTAACTTTATAATTATACCAATCAGAGGCTGTGAGTGCAATTATTTGCACTCGTCAGTTCATCCCATTTGACAAAGTCACTTGCCTGTGATAAATTTCTAATAAGGTAATAATATGTTAAACGTCTCTCAGAAATATTACTATTACTACTTTATGTTTTGGGGGCACAGAAATGTGCTTGAGGGGCGTTGTTGTGAGAAAATAGACTAAAGTAAATAGTTCCAAGGTAGAAGTTACGAAGAACCCTCTCAAGCAGAGGGTTCTTCTTTTCAGCGACATTCGCCAAAACTTAAAAACAGGAGGAAAGAAATGATAATTATGAAGAGCGGCGCCACTAAAGAACAGATTGCCACCGTCATCAAGGAGATAGAAAACTACGGCCTGCGTGCCGATGTCTCTCAGGGAGATTTCCGCACTATCATCGGGCTTATTGGTGATGAGCGCAAAATCCCCTTTGACCACTTTGCCATATTACCGGGAGTAAAGGAGGCAAGGATGGTTGAGACACCCTATAAACTAATCAGTCATGAATATGCCAAGCTCGCAGGCGAAAGTGAGCGCAGAATTATCAAGGTCGGTGATATTGAAATCGGCGGGGATGAGTTGGTTTTCATCGCCGGACCCTGTGCCGTAGAAAGTAAGCAACAACTCTTCAAAATTGCCGAGGGTGTTAAGAAAGCCGGCGCTCACATGCTAAGGGGTGGCATTTTCAAGCCGCGTTCTTCTGTCCACTCTTTCCAGGGACTGGGAGCCGCCGGAGAAGATGAAGCAACCGAAGCTCTGGAATGGTTCCGTGAAGCGGGTGATAGATTTGAACTGCCTGTCGTCACCGAAATCAGAGGTGAATCGCAGGTTGACCTAGTAGCCAGATATGTGGACATCATCCAAATTGGCGCCAGGAATATGTACGACCAGGACCTGCTCGTCAAAGTTGCCCGAACAGGCAAGCCAATACTATACAAGCGACATTTCGGCGCTGGGATCGAGGAATTCCTGTCATTCGCCGAGTACATGGTAGCAGAGAATAACAAAGATATAATCCTCTGCGAACGCGGTATCTTGCCATTAGGTAAAGGTAAAAGCTATACTAGGTACACGCTTGACCTAGCGGCGGTACCGGTTCTCCAGAAAGAGACCTACCTGCCGGTCATCGTCGATCCAAGCCACGCGGCGGGACGTCGGGACCTGATTTTTAGCCTGAGTTGCGCCAGTGTTGCCGTCGGTGCCTGTGGTTTGATAATTGAGGTGCACCACAACCCGATAGAGGCGCTGGTAGATAGCCAGCAACAAATCACACCCGACGAACTGAAAAAAATCATCACTGCCTGTCAGGATATACACAAAGCAATCGGTAACAAGTAAAACGGAGGCTAGCTACTATCCGATGAAGACAATCAGGGTCAAACTGGGGCAAAACAGCTACAATATCTGCATTGACTCCGGCATTCTCAGCCAAACCGGACAGATATTAAGAGAACTGGGTTTAAATGATAAAGCGGTTATCATTACCAACCCCATTGTGGAAAAACTGTATAGCACCAGCCTGAAACAGAGCCTTGCCAGTAAAGGCTTCAGGACAACCACCCTTTTTGTCCCTGACGGTGAGGAGTACAAATCTCTGGAGTCGGCGGGGAAGTTGTATCACCAGTTAACGGAATCCGGGGCAGAGAGGACAACACCCCTTCTGGCATTGGGGGGCGGTGTTATTGGCGACCTGGCAGGATTTGTTGCCGCCACTTATATGAGAGGGGTGCCATTGGTGCAATTACCCACCACCCTGCTGGCACAGGTGGACAGCAGTATCGGCGGGAAAGTCGCTGTTAATCACGGCCAGCTAAAGAATAATATCGGCGCCTTCCACCAACCGAAAACCGTGATTTCCGACACTGCTACCCTAAAAACCCTCCCGGATACTGAGATGGCAAATGGAATCAGCGAGGTCATTAAGTACGCGGTTATCAAAGATAAAGAGCTTTTTACCTATCTTGAGAAAAATCTTGACCTGATTAAGTCATTAGATGATAATGCGTTGGAAACAATCATCGCTAAATCTGCTCAAATCAAGGCAGAAGTCGTAGAGAACGACGAAAAAGATATGGGTTTGAGGAATACCCTCAATTTCGGACATACTATTGGACATGCCGTCGAGACGGTCTCCGACTTTGAAATCGCCCATGGTCAGGCAGTTGCCATCGGCATGATGGCGATGGTAAAGATTGCCGCCAAACTCGGCATAATTGGCCCCAACATTATCATCAGACTGGAGAAACTACTCAAAAGAGCCGGACTGATGACCAGATTACCCCGACTAGAAGTAAAACAGATAATGCAGGCAATGCAGTATGACAAAAAAGTTCAGAGCGGCAAGATAAGGTTTATTTTGCCGAGAGCAATCGGGGAGGTATTTATTACCGACGATGTGAATCCTGCCCTGGTAGAAAAGATTCTGATGGAGTTGAAATGAAGAAGCTAAAACTTTGCGCCAGTATTATCAACACTGACCTTGAAGCCGTGAAAGAGGTGGAATCACTCGTTGATTTGTTTGAAGTCAGAATCGACCTGATTGGTGATGGCTGGACTGAAATTGCCCGCCAGTTGAAAAAACCCTGGATCGCCTGCAATCGTATGGTTGAAGAGGGCGGCAAATGGAATGGCAACGAAGCAAGAAGGATTGAGCGTCTGCTCCAGGCAATAGAACTGGGAGCGGAAATTGTCGATATTGAGTACAATGCTAAAAATGTTGACAATATTATCCATTTCGTCAAAAAAAGAGCTTCCTGCTTGTTGTCCTTCCACGATTTTCAGAAGACACCGTCTCTTGATACCTTGAAACAAATCGTGCAGAATGAGCTAAAAGCAGGAGCAGACATCTGCAAGGTAGTTACCACCGCTCAGAAATTCGAGGATAATCTCACTGTAATGAAACTTATTACGGAATCTCCGAAAACGAGGATGATTGCCTTTGCGATGGGTCCCCAGGGATTGATAAGTCGCGTCATGGCTCCTATGGTCGGCGCTGATTTTACCTACGGCGCCGTAGAGAGGGGCAAAGAATCCGCACCGGGACAGCTTCCGGTAACCGAAATGCTCAAGATTTATGAGATGATTGTTATATGAAAGACAAGGTGATATCAGGCAAGACAAAAATTTGTGGTGTTGTCGGTGACCCCATCGAGCATACGATGTCGCCCGTAATGCACAACACTGTCTTCAAAACGCTGGGTATAGACTATATTTATGTCCCCTTCAAAGTAAAGAGTTCGGAGTTACGACAAGCTATTGAAGGCATGAGAGCACTGAACATCAGAGGGCTGAATATCACCATTCCCCACAAGGTAGCGGTGATGCGATTTCTTGACCGAATAGACCCTCTGGCAGAGAAGATTGGCGCCGTGAATACTATCGTCAATGACGAAGGTATTTTGACCGGCTACAATACGGATGCCGGTGGTTTTTTACAGGCTTTACTGGAAAAAGACATTAACCCAGCAGGGAAAAAGGTGCTGGTGCTGGGAGCAGGCGGGGCGGCAAAAGCCATTTGCTTTATTCTGGCGGAACACGGCGCTAACCTGGTCATACTGAACCGCAAACTGGAACTGGACTGGGCACAGGACATCGCACATCGCATTGAACAAAACTACACAGCGAATGTCAGAGCCGATGAATTGAACAAAAAAAACTTAGAACAGACTCTGACAAATATCGATATTCTGGTCAACGCCACCAGTGTCGGCATGAGCCCAAATACCGACGAGACGCCAGTAGATGCCAAACTGCTTTGCTCTGACTTGGTCGTCTTTGACATTATTTATAACCCTTTCCCGACCAGGTTTCTGCGGGAAGCTAAAACAGCGGGTGCCAAAACTATTGACGGACTGGAGATGCTGGTCTGGCAGGGGGCGCTTTCTTTTGAAAAATGGACAGGCCGAAAACCCCCGGTTGACCTGATGCGTCAATCAGCACTGAGGCTATTGCAGAGAAATGAAAAGTAATATCGCTCTGATTGGTTTTATGGGCACAGGCAAAACAGCCGTAGGACATGTTCTGGCAAAAAAGCTGAACCGGCCGTTGGTTGAAATCGACTCGCTTATTGAACGGAAGGTTGGTAAGTCTATTGCCGACATCTTCCGGAACGACGGAGAGATCACCTTCCGTGAGCTTGAGATTGAGGCAGTCAGAGAAACCGCAAGGGAGAGAGGAAAGATTATTGTCTGTGGAGGTGGGGTTGTTTTAAACGCCATCAATATCGACCGTTTGAGAGAGAACAGTATCATTGTCAATCTCGTTGCTTCGCCGGAAATAATTCTGAAACGGACATCAAACAATGAGGGTAGCCGCCCTCTCCTCAATGTCGACGACCCGGTAAGACGCATCAAAGAATTGATGAAATTCAGAAAACCTTTTTACGAAAGAGGTGCAGATATTACCATCGATACTTCAAAACCGGATATTAACACAGCCGCTAATCAAATAATTGACAGGTTGAAATCATATGAAGGCTTCGATTTCCAGGAGTGAAATCGCCGGTACAGTAACTGCCCCTTCATCCAAGAGTTATACCATTCGCGGCTTGATGTGTGGAGCCCTGGCTAGCGGCAAGAGTGCCATTGTCTCACCGCTTGCCTCCGATGACACTACTGCCGCCATCAACGTATTGAAGAAGGTAGGCACTGGCATCCGACAACAGAAAAATCTTTGGTTTGTGGAGGGTGGCAACTTCCATTCACCGGAGAAAGACCTGTTTTGCGGCGATTCTGCCGCTACCCTGCGGTTTATGACCGCCCTCTGCTCACGTGCCATCTCACTGCCGGACCATCCTTGTCACGAAGACCAATCAAAACTTTACTTGACGCCCTTCTGCAATTGGGAGTCAAATGCTCAAGTAACAGCGAATTGCCTCCGATAACCGTAGAAGGTAACAGACTCAAAGGCGGTACCACGAGCCTGCCCGGTAATATCAGCTCCCAGTTTGTCTCCGCCCTACTACAAATTGCACCCCTTGCTGAGGGCGGCATAGTTATCAAACTGACTTCCCCTCTGGAGTCACGGCCTTACGTCATGATGACGCTGGATACGATGCAATGGTTCGGCATTACCGTCGCCTTCAGCGACAACATGGACGAATTTGAGATATTGCCCCAGAGATACAAGCCCACAAAATTCAGAGTGGAAGGCGATTGGTCTTCAGATCGGAAGAGCACACGT
>JAPLHG010000047.1:0-2708 GCA_026389745.1 Chloroflexota bacterium
GTGTTTACAACGTAGAAAAGGGGGCAAAGGAGCTGACAAATCTCATCAATCCCCGCCCACTAAGCGTTGAAGTAACAACCAACGACCTTAACGAGATGTTGAATCAGGCGAGGCAGTTTGCCCACTGGGCAAGTAATATTGTAATAAAGATTCCACAAATCACAACCGAGGGTACCCCGTGTTACGGAGTAATGAAGCAGCTGGAAAATGAAGGTATCAAAGTAAACGCCACCGCCACATTGTCTTTCGGGCAGGTGATACTGGCGGCAAAAGCCGGCGCCACTTACATTAGTATCTTCGCCGGCAGAATATCGGATGAGGGCGGTAATTCATCTGAGGTTATCAGCAACTCCGTCGTTTGGCTGAAACGCTGGAATTATAAAAGCAAGATAATAGTCGGCAGTATAAGGTCGGTAGGCGATGTTCTGAGCGCAGTTCTGGCTGGCGCGCATATCATCACGATCCCCCCTGAGTTTATCGGGAAGATGGCAGACCACAAATATACCAGAGAAACAGTAAGGCAATTCATTAACGATGCTCAAAAGGCTTTAACGATGATGGAACAGGCAAAGTAAAGCAGCAGCCTTATTGAGAACTTAAAACTGAAATACACCGCTAACTTTGTGGTTTGCTCTCCAGTCGGGCTAGTATCCGCATTAACACCGCCCATATCATACCCAAGTAACAAGCAAAAGCCAGTAGAAGCCATATGATGGGGGTGAAGGCGGCAAATGTTGCGTTTATGGCTGCAGTAACAATGCCAACAATGAGCAAGACGTCTCCGAGACTCCCAAGGCAACAAATACATGGTGGTCGTGTCATACACTCCGTTAGCTTTTTCATAGTTACACCTCCTTTTACTTTGCAAGCCTCTCCCAATCCGCAGGCTGGGCTACTTCTCCTAACACCATCTCAAGGAGTGGGGTTAACAAGTTTTCCGTTCATATAGAGATTATATTTGAAACTAAACGGCTTTTCGCTTCTCACTAAGAAGCGAGCAACTTATTTACGAGACTGCTTTCCTCAATTCCGCCCTTAATAAAGCCCGAGTCCAGGGCTTATGCTTGTCAAGGCCGTTCAAATCGCCAACTTGGCAACTTCAATGTCCCCCCTTCATCCCATCATCTCCCAAACCAGTTTCTTAAATTGCTTCTAGGGTTATTTCATGTCTTGGGACTTGAGCATAGTCCAATTGCGGGGGCCTGTCAAGACCTAGTCTCTTCCAACAAGATGAGCCTGAACGATGCTCTTATTTCCACTACAAGATGAGTCTCTAGAGATACGATGTCGTTTATGATTGGAACATGCGACTTAATATGGATGACAAACAACTACGGACACTGGAACAAGTCAGGCAATTTGTAGCAAGCAGTCAAGGAATAGAGCTCCCCGGCATAGCCGCGGTTTCCTCATCAGGCTTGCCGGTTTCGCTGGCGAGGGATAACTTACACCAAGCGCGCGATCTGGAATACGAGCGCCGCCATCAAGAAAGAAAGAGCGAGCTGGAAGACGATTGTGAAGATCGGCCAGCGCCAGGTCTTGGTCTCCTGCCGGATTGCCGCGACAGTGGCAACACAGGGAATAAAAAGAACCTGGACCACCAAAAAAGCCAAGGCCGCGGCAGGCGTTAGCCAGGTCTTTAATTGCGCTGCTAGCCCGGTCCCCTGCCCGCCTAGGAGCGTCCCGAGGGTGGCAATAGTGTTCTCCTTGGCGATAAAGCTCGACAAAAGAGCCACCATCATCTGCCAGTTCAGCCCCATCAGCCGTCCTACGGGCTCTAAAAATTTCCCAATATCGGATAGGATGCTGGTATTGATATCCCCGTGGGGAGCCACCGATAATATCCAGATAATTACGGCAACAGCCAGGATGATTGTCCCGGCGCGCCTGATGAATGCCATCGTATTTTGCCAGGTGACCAGGCCTATGAGGCGCGGATTGGGCAGATGGTACAAGGGCAGCTCCATCAGTAGCGCGCTGCTTTCACCAGCAACGACAAACCGGTTCATAACGAGCCCGGTGATGACGAGCATCATCAGGCTAAAGATTACGATCCCGATCGCGACCAATATCGCCGCACTGCCGAAGAAGGCGGCCGCGATCAGGGTGACGACCGCCATCCTGCCGGTGCAGGGAACCAAGGGCGCGATGATAATTGTTAGCAGGCGGGACCGCGGCGAATCTATGATGCGTGTTCCCATGATCGCCGGGACATTGCAGCCGAATCCCAAAACCAGCGGTAAGACCGACTTGCCGTGCAGACCGAGCAAATGCATGAATCTGTCGGTGACAAAGGCAGCCCTCGCGGTGTAGCCCACATCCTCCAGAAATGCCCAGGCGGCGAAAAATAGCATCAGTATCGGGATGAAGGTCAGAACAGTGCCCACACCACTCAATATCCCGTTCGCCAGTAGACCCCTGACCCAGGAGGGGATACCGGGGAGGCTCGTATTCACGAACGCACGGCCGCTCTCTACCAAATGCACCTCAAGGAACTTCTGTACCGGGATGCCGAGGCTGTAAACAAGCCCGAATATGAGACCCAGCACCACTAGGAGAATGAATAAACCCGTTATCGGGTGGGTGGCCGCCCGATCGATCCTTTCTGTCAGGGAAACCCTGCCCAGCGGGGGTCTTTCCTGTGTCACCGTCATCATTTTCTCCACCCACGCGAAGCGGAGAGTGGCGATGGTCACCGCCGCCGACTC
>JAPLHG010000047.1:2744-5314 GCA_026389745.1 Chloroflexota bacterium
GATGATGATTGCAGGGTAGCCGCACGTCCCGTAATCAGCTTGTTAATCTGGGTGTCGCCCTCGAGCAGCTTCAGCGCTGTCCAGTGTTTCGGATAAGGTGCGGTGAGCGAGTCATCCAGCAGCCCCCCGACATGGTCGATCACCTTCTGTATTGCGCTGCCGTACTCAATGTGTTTCACGGCACGTGAGCCCGGGGGCTGGCGGCACTCCTGTTCGATGGTGGCTAAGAGTTCATCAAGTCCCTGGCCCTTACGCGCGACAATCGGAATGACCGGGATGTTTAATACCTCCGCCAGCGCTGGGGCGTCAATCTTCCTACCGTGTTGCTGGGCAACGTCCATCATATTCAGGGCGATTACGAGGCGCGGTGACAGCTCGATAAGCTCGGCCACCAGATACAGATTCCGCTCCAAACTGGCGGCGTTGAGGATAGCGACCACCACGTCCGGGTTTTCCTTGACCAGATAGTCCCGGGCAATTTGCTCTTCAGCGGAGTTAGCCGTGAGGCTGTACGTGCCCGGCAAATCAACAATATTCATGGTCAAATTACCGCGGCGCAGTACGCCCGTTTTTTGCTCCACCGTTTTCCCCGGCCAGTTGCCGACATGCTGCGAAAGCCCGGTCAAGAGATTGAATACGGTGCTTTTGCCCACGTTGGGGGCTCCCGCGAGGGCCACCACGATTGTTTTTTCATTCATTTTTTCTATCGTACGGTCTCGCTCCGGGTAACAGTAATATGCTCAGCCAGATCTCGCCCCAAGGCTATTTCCGTATCATGCACCCTGACCAAAACTGGACCGCTATTGAAGTTCTCCAGCATCTTAACCACACTGCCGGGTGTAAAACCCAGAGAAAGACAGCGCCCCAGCAGACTGCGTTCGCCCGTATACCCTTTTAAGATTCCCGAATGTCCGGCAGTAAGTTTACTCAGGGGTGTTTCCTCTTTAACGGCGCCCGGTCGATGGACGGCGACCGGCTCCGCCCGAAGCACTGCGGCCAGCTTCGCGCTCAGTCGGATTCCCTTCTTGCCAGCTTCCAATTCCAGTGAACCGTCTTCACGCTTCTTTATTATTGTCACCACAACCTGTGGCTTTAACCCTCTTTCTTCTATCTCCCTGAGTAATCCGGAATCACCATCGTCAATGGCCAGAATATTCACCCGCTGAAGCGGCCGGAAACTCGCCAGCGGTAAGGCTTTTTCCTCCCTAACATGGCCTTTTTTGTCAGGAATAGAACGCCCATGGGGACAGGTATCGGCGTCGCCGAGAATGATCGCTAATCTTTCTTCAACCTCGGGAACATCGACGTGCTCCAACTTGCAGGCCACCTCATGCACCTTATCCCATGTCATGCCTAGGACATCGGTTAGAAATCTCTCCCACAACCGATGCCGGCGTATTACTCCGAGCGCCCTCTCCACGCCAAGATCGGTCAGCGTAGCACCTTTACTTGATTGATAGTCAATCAGCCCCTTGCTTTCAAGATTCTTCAGCATATCCGTCACGGCAGGTTGCGATACTCCCAAATCCCTCGCCAAAAAAGAGGTGGAGGCCGACCCCCCCTTGCTTTGCTCTTTGTATATTGCCTCCAGGTATTCTTCGGTTCTTTCACTATCCATCCATAAATGTGATTTTTAAGCAAGAAGTATTTTCCATCACCCTGCAGTGTTTTCCTCGAAAGTGCCGGGCAAAATATTGAATCTTCCTTGATTACGAACTAAGATTCGAGGCATGAGTGAGTCAAAATTTGACCAGATTGCTGGGTCTCCCCTGTTCCCTGGGGCAGGATAAACGGGGATTTTAATACCCCGACAATGCTGAAGTCCTAATATGATAGACTAATGATGGAGGAGGTGACCCTTACACTCATTACCCAGACGTATCCACTTACATACCAAAGTGAATAAGGAGAGATATGATGGAACAGAGAAAAGAACACAAGTGGCGGGCTCAGGACGGTGTCACCCCAAGTTATAAGGCCTTTCATGAGGTTTATGTCACCAAGGATTTAGGATCAGAAAGGAACGAAGAACTGGTAGCTTTCATCGGCAAGCACATCGCCGAGTTTAAAGGGCATATCGAAGATAAGCATGGCATTCCTTTAATGCTTTTTGAGCGGAAACAAGATGCCCAAACTTTCGCTAATGAGCTTAGTGCCAGACTCAGTATTCAAAAAGAACACATAACAGTTAAGGCAAGGAAATATACGCGATAATGCATTTCAGACTAAACTACATGAAGAAATCCGTCACCAACAATCCCATGGAGTGCTACCTTGTCTAGACAAATGCATAATAATTCATCGGCCGATGAATTATTATGTCAAGAGAACTAGGCTAGGGCCCTCATTCAATGAAGTGCAAGGAAACTGAGTTTGTCGAGGCGCTCAAAGTTGTGCCAGGAATCGACCCAGCGGATGGTACCAGAGCGGCAGTGCATTGCTAGAGACTGAGTCTGTGCCCCGCCGGATGAGTCATGTAGATAACGGGGATAGAGGTCAAGTAATAATTTCGAAGGGCTGCATCAAGTAATCTGAACCTTGAAGAAAGAACTTACAGAATAAATTAGTCT
>JAPLHG010000111.1 GCA_026389745.1 Chloroflexota bacterium
ATTCATGCGACTGAACACTTGTCTGCTGCATACCAATGAGCGGCGTATACCCCCCCAGCCTCTGGTCGATGGCGTTGATCACCTGGTATATCGCGGGAATCAGCGTCTGCTGATTTATGGTTCGACTGGCGTCATAGTAGACCTGAACGGTACCGCTTTGACCGGGTCCCAAGGCGTCCATCCCGGCAGGAACGACGATCACCGCATCGAGGTCGCCGCTGTTGAGCGAGGCTAATAGATCGGCGAGGTTCCCACTCTGGGTCTGGAATTCCTTCTGGTTGTTTTGGATGACCGCACCCTCCAGGCCCTGGGTCATGTATGAGGCGGTCCGCGGTGAACCCTCATCGGACAGTCCCACCCTGAAAGTCTGGGTGTCCATGTTCTGAAAGGCCCAGCCGAAAAGCAGGATGAAGATGATGGGAAAGAGGAAGCTGAAGAAAAGGGCTCCCCGGTTCCTGACGAGCTGCTTGTACCGGGCCACGAATACGGCTCTGAAAGCTCTCAATCTCTTATCCTCTTCCCGGTTAATTTCAGAAAGACATCCTCCAATGTTGCCTGCCGGACGGATAGCTCTGACAGTTCGGTTGATCTCTTTGAGGCCAAATCCAGCAGTCCGGATATGACGGAGGGGATGTTGTTGGTGTAGACCACAACATCGTCCCCCTCCTTGATTACCCTGGAGACATCGGGAAGGCTGGCCAGAATCTGGTCGCCGGGGTATTCCTTCATCTTGAACTGAATGGCACTCTCTCTGATGTTGGACTCAATCAGCTGCTGGGGGCCGGCCAGGGCGATTATCTGCCCGTAGTCCATAATGGCGATTCGGTCACAAAGTCGCTGCGCTTCCTCCATGTAGTGGGTCGTCAGTAATACCGTCTTCCCGCCGCGGCGGGAGGTCTCAATCACTTCCCACATGGCCCGGCGCGCTTGAGGATCCAATCCCGTGGTGGGCTCGTCAAGGAAGATTATCTCCGGGTCATTGACGAAGGCCAGAGCTACCGAGAGACGCTGCTGCTGGCCTCCCGAAAGGTTCCGGAAGAGAACGTCCCGGCTTTCCTGTAGGGAGGCCAGATCGATGATCTGCGATGTCGGGACCGATTTCTTGTACAGGCAGCGGAAGAAGTTGACGGTTTCCCGCACGTTGAGATCAGGGAAGAGGGCCGGATTTTGTGATTGTACCCCGATGCGTTCCTTCACGGTTCGGGTGTCCTGCGCAGCCCTTCGATTATCTCCACCGTCGTGGTCTTTCCGGCGCCATTCGGCCCGAGCATGCCGAAGACTTCTCCCCTGGTTATGCTGAAGCTGATCCCGTTAACAGCCTTGACATCTCCGTAGGTTTTGACGAGATGGCTGACTTCGACAACTGTTTCAGGCATAGAATTCATTTTACCGTAGTGCGCTCATAAAGTAAACGACCACCAAGGTCCGTCCGAGCGTCTGGCCGCCTACCCTTCTTACGCGACGGCTGAAGCGCGTATAACTCAACAACAGGCAGGCCCCTTCAGGTCTTTCCAAGTGCCCCGGTAAAAAGCGTCGGCAAATCCGCTAGCAGAATCTTGATATGTTACCGCGTAAGAATCCATTACGGCTTGCGCCTATTCGGGTACGGTGCTAAAATTGGCGTACTCAAAGGGCCTGGCGGGTCATTCGTAGTGAAAAGGAGCCAAACGAAGGGATATTTCAAGCCAAGGAGGTATCAAGATGTTAAAGGGTAAATTGGTTTTACTCCGCCCGGTACAAAGAACGGATGCCGGTTATTTTTTAAAGTGGTTTAACGATCCGGAAGTTACACAATACCTGGGTATGTATTTACCCATGACCGAAATGGCGGAACAGAAATACATCGAGGAATTAGGCGCATCTAAAGCCGCCACAGATGCCCCGTTCGTGGTCGAGGCCATTGACGGTGATAAGAGCAAGCCCATCGGTAGCATCGGCTTGCATCGCATAAATCCCAAGGACCACAGCGCTACCCTAGGCATCGCCATCGGGGACAAACAGTACTGGAGCAAGGGTTACGGCACCGAAGCCGCCAGATTGATCATTAAATATGGTTTTGAACAAGTGAATCTCCACAGGATTTCATCCTCGGCGTGGTCTTTTAACGAACGCAGCCTCAGGTTACATCTCAAAGTAGGTTTCCGGGAGGAAGGCAGACGCCGCGAGGCGGTTTATATTAACGGCGCTTACCACGATGAGGTGATGTTCGGTCTGTTGCGGGAGGAGTGGGAGAAGTTGAAATAGCTTTCAGTCTGACCGAGCAATGACTATCAACACGTTTATATGAAATGTTACTTCAACCTTTGCTCTCTGCCTCAGACAGGGCTTGCACCAATCTCACCAGGGCATTCTTGGCTTCAAGACTGGGATGCTTATCCGCCTTGACTACGGGGATGATCCCGATTGGAAGGATGAGAGAACTACCGGAGTCGTATTGTTCTACCTGTTTGGATGGCGGTGAAGCCATATTTGTCGCGGATGCGGTCGGTAGCGCGGTTCAATCTCTCCAGTCTCTGCTCGGCGCTATTCATCAGCGATAGTTGCTTCCCCGGCTCGCTCAGGCTTGAAACGCCGATGCCAATCAACCTGATGGCCCGCCTATCGGCTGTCACCGCTTTCTGCAGAAGTTCGTTGCCGGTTTGAAAGACGGTCTGGTCAACATCAGTCAGTTGGGGTAGAGTGCATTGGCGGGTGATGGTGGTAAAGTCGGCATATCTGACCTTGATAGAGACACATTTCGCCTGTTTACGGAGTTCCCGCAGGTCAGCCCCAACCCTTTCTGTCAGGTAACGCAGTGTCGCGGACAGAAGGACATTGTCGCGGGTATCCTCTTCAAAAGTGGTCTCCCGGCTAATTGACTTGGCTTCTGCCGGCGATGTTACGGGACTATCATCGGTACCATTGGCATGACGGTACAACATGTCACCAAACACGCCAAAACGGCTTTTCAGGGCAGGTAGCGGCATTCTGGCTAGCTGACCAATGGTTCTGATGCCAAGACCCGTTAAAACCTGTTCGGTCTTCTTGCCCACGCCCGGTAATTTGCGGATGGCGAGTGGCGCCAGAAAGGCGGACTCTCCGCCGGGCGGGACTTCAATCAATCCGTCCGGCTTGGACTCGTCGGAGGCGGCTTTAGCCACCACTTTGCAGGTGGCAATGCCAACGGAGGCAACTATTCCCAGCTCATCTTTGACGCGTTGTTTGATTTTAAGAGCCATCTGGCGGATAGAACCGTGTAATGACTCGAAACCGGTGGCATCCAGGTAGGCTTCGTCCAGTCCCGTCGGTTCTAGGAAAGGAGAGAAATCGGCCAGTATTGCCATAAATTTTTTAGAAACCTCGGCGTAGCGCTGATAGTTACCCTCGATGAAGATTGCTTGAGGACAGAGGCGGAGGGCAGTCGCGAGCGGCATACCGGAATGCAAACCAAAGGCACGGGCTTCATAAGAAGCGGTGGCAACGACACCGCGCCGATCGGGTTTGCCCCCGACCACCACCGGCTTGCCTCTCAATTCGGGATTGGAGGCCTGCTCCACGGAAACGAAGAAGGCATCCAGGTCGATGTGCATAATAGTACGCTGCGACATTAGTTATCTTCACCCCTCTGAACGGCTCGCGTACGATATTCTAACATGGTACAAAATAGCTATTGCCATTTGACCTAACTTTATCATTGGAGTTTCGTTATTATTATTAGATAGTACCAGTGGAGGTGATGCGGTGAAGGGTGGATTAATCAGAAGGTTGCTTTTCAGATTGCACTGGTTGATTATGTCTGAAGAGACCAAATACGCCTATCTCTGGGCGCGCACTGAAGAACAACTTGAATACCAACGGCGGAATGGCTAACCCAGTTGCCTGAACCCCGGGGTTTGAATAGCCTGTAGATCATGTAATTCAATCCCGGGGTTCTTTATTCCCTGCTTCCTTGCGTCTTCAGTTGGTAGCCCAGGTGGAATAAATAATTCAGTATCATCTACGATATATGACCCATCTTTTAACAAGCCCATCATCGTTTCCCCTTCGTGAACATTTAAGCTCAATCCACTTAAGTCCCGCGATAATCTGGCTTTGGTGTCCAGTATAATTATTTGGTATACTGTTTTGAGAATTTGTGAAGCAATTTCCACGCTGGCACAAAGGAAGGGAGAGAAATATTGGTCCCCCATTCGATTTTAACGACCATCGAATTCCAGATGAGTCTGCTGATGTTCGTGGCGTTGGCGGGTTACCTCGCGGCGTATATCATCAAGCAACCGGCTTCCATCGGCATCATCCTCGCTGGCATTGTGGTTGGCCCCTCTCTGCTCGGGCTCGTAACTTATACGGACTTCGTCGCCAGTTTCGCGCAACTCGGCGCGGTGGTCTTGCTCTTTACAATCGGCCTTGAATTCGAGGTCGAGGAAATTGCCAAGATCAAGTATTTATTGATTGCCCTGGCGGGCGTGGTGGTGCCGTGGGGGTTGGGGTTTGCCGTTGCCCTGGCTTTTCATTACAACTTCAACACATCCGTGTTTATCGGCACGGCTATCTCGGCTACAAGCATCGCCATCACAGCTACCGTGTTGGAGGAACTGGGTAGACTGCAAACACCTGCCGCGAGGGCAATACTCGGTGCGGCGATCATTGATGATGTGCTTGCCCTTCTGGCACTTTCGGTCTCTGAGCAGCTTGTAAGTGGTTCGATCCTTCCGATTCACCTCCTCATCGATTTCGGAAAGGCATTCGGTTTCATTTTCATCGCAGTCGTCCCCGTGAGGCTACTGCTGCGACGTTTCATCATACGGTTCAATCCTACAAAAGTGGCTGAAAAGTATCCTGAGGCTATGTTCGCCTTCGCAATGGTGGTAGCATTCTTATTTAGCATGGCCGCGGGGCTAGCGGGGCTTTCCCCGGTGGTCGGTTCGTTCCTGGCAGGCGTGTGCTTTACCGGAACACTTTTCAAGCGAAGCGACATTTTCCGCGAGGGGGCACACCACCTGAAGGTGATCTTCGCCTCAATATTCTTCATTTCTCTCGGAGTGCTTTTAGATACGAAGACATTGACTCCGGGGCTCCTCCTTTTTACACTAGCCCTCGCCGCGGTTGCTATCGTTTCAAAGTTCCTCGGATGCGGCATCTCCGCGCGGCTCCTGGGATTCGGCGGAAAGGAGGCGAGTGTCATTGGCGTGGGAATGGCACCAAGGGGCGAAGTTACCATGGTGGTGGCGCTTATCGGTTTATCGCAGGGGTATATCAACCGCGATATTTACTCAGCGTTGATATTGATGAGTTTGCTGACAACGTTGCTGGCACCCCTAATTCTCCGGAACTGGCTGTACAGACCGGGAAAAGCTAGGGAGGTAAAACTGGTATGAAAGATACTCCTGGTGCGTTGGGCTGCCCCTAAAAAGGATTCTAACTTCAGGGGGTGAAGTTGACTCGAATTCGTTTATAGTGCTTGCCGTCAAATTACGTTTCATAGTTGGACTAACTACACTCAAAAAGTGGTTCTTAACTGGCAACTAATGTAACATTTTGCCATTGACAACTGCCTTATAAAAACGGCCGAGAAAACCCGGCATTTTAATGCCGGGGAGTGTCAAAGTTTCGCTCCGCAATTCGGGCAGAACTTACTTGAATCTACGGGCCCCTCGCATTCCGGACAGGTTCGCTTTCCATGTTGTTTACGTGCGGGGGCACTCCTGGATGAGGCTCGTGCAGCCTGCCGCCGTGCCGCTCTGGTGTTTCTTTTTGACCTACCTCTCCACCACAAGACCCCCGCAACGGCAGCGACCAGGACCACAATCACGATGATAGCCAGAATTAAGTAGTTTATCGGTGAACTCTTACCGGTAGGTAGAGACGGGTTGTTGTCGGCTTTGGTATAGGTAATCTTAAATTGCAGCGGCGGCTGGGTAT
>JAPLHG010000032.1:0-4512 GCA_026389745.1 Chloroflexota bacterium
CAAGGTTTTCCATTGGTAGAACATCATAATCTTCCATCAACTATTGGATGACCAAGACTCTAACCGAGTAATAAAAAGGAGGTCATCCAATGAGTTATCAGGACAAGTCCATCCAGTGTTCCGATTGCGGAACTGCCTTCACCTTTAGCACGAAAGACCAAGAGTTCTTTGCATCTAAAGGCTTCGCCAATGAGCCCAAGCGTTGTCCCATATGCCGCGCAGCAAAAAAGCAGAGCATGGGGGATAACAGTAATTACGGTGGCGGCAGTTACGGAAGTAGGAGTGGCGGGTCAGCCCCACGGCAGATGTTCCCGGTGAAATGCGCCACTTGTGGCAAAGACACCGAAGTGCCTTTTGAACCCCGTTCTGGTAGGCCAGTCTATTGTTCAGATTGTTACCGCAAAACGAACCCAGCCAAAAGATATTAGTTATCAGGCGATAGCGATTGACTGGGTAGAGCCGTCTTATTTGAAAGGCTTTATGCAGTTGTTTACGTTTCTTCGCGAGTTTACAATCGGGTAGCTATAGAACAAGTTTAGTCAACGTTCTCTGATAAATTGGCTCTTCGCCCATTAGCTACGTAGCTTTCCGGACTACCGATACTCTAACTACCGAAATAAAACAGATTGTCGGTTATGAGAGTAAGCAAGAAACTTTCGGGCACGTTAAACCCACCTCGAACGGTATTCCGTGAGCACTGCAAAAATACGTATGAGATGATTCTCAACGTTGGCCGTGCAGTTATCGCATCCCGGATTTTATTCACAAGGTGAACCACCATCTCTTTGGTAAGCTACACTCCCTTTAGAAATAATCAGGAGGGTGAGAAAATGACTACCGACGCATTTACGATGGCATCATCCGAATTTGAACCGGAGAGAATAAGAGACCAAGAAATAATTGCTGAAGATGTTGCCCATGAAGAAGAACCGGCTGCCGACGAACTAGGACTCGAAGAGCCATCGATGGAGCCACTAGAGAACGATGAGCCAGAACTGGGCGATGACCCGGTACGGCTTTATTTACATGAAATCGGACGGGTTCCATTGCTCAAGGCAAGTGATGAGAAAATCATCGCGCGTCGAATCGAAATCGGCAAACGCATTTCTGAAATAGAGCGAAAATTACAAAATCAAGGCCAGCGTACTGTTGCCAGAATAGCAAGGGAATAGCAAAACGAGATATTGCATATTATGGTAAGTTGTGTGATTCTGGATTTAGCTTCAAAAAGTGGTACCCCAGGGGCGACTCGAACGCCCGACACGCGGTTTAGGAAACCGCTGCTCTATCCACCTGAGCTACTGGGGCATGCAGGATGAAAGACACAGTTACCCTTCGTGAATTATGTTACACTCTTCGGGGCAATTCTTTCAAATTCACAAGGTATAGAATTCTCTAAACCCAGCGTGTACGTTTACTCTGACTTTTGGCTGAACCGACAGCCGGCAAATGCCCTTCAGCCAGAGAGGACTCAACCATCTGCCAGAAGTTTTCACGGTCGGCGCCGGTTACAACTGCTTTTTCATGGGCTTCACTGAGAGCTACCGGATACCCCTGCCCACGACGGCACTGGTCCAATATCAATGTGTGAACAAGATTAAGTTTAGTCTTATCGCTAGCTACCCACTGAGGTATTTCAACCCTAGCAATTTCATCATCCGACTTCATGTAAAAGAAAAGAACTAGGTGCTTACCGTAGCGCTTCTGAATTGTTGATGGGCTAACGAACAGGGCCGACCTTTCCCCCGATGCCAGTAATTCAGCAAAAAGTTCGCGGTCGCGCACCCCAGCCACAAAATTACATTCCCTCGTTTTACATTCTGAACACCGGTCACTGTCCACAGTCGCCATGGGGCAGAGCGCCACCCGCAAGGCATTGACCACATCAGTACTGCGTGGATAGCTGATGTAACTGGCAACAGGGACATTTCTATCCTTATTGAGCTTTCGGATTGTCTCAAGGTACACCAGAAAGCCCCTGTTCAGCATAATGTCAGTAATAACCTCAGGGTAAGCCTCAAGGTTCCAGAGAATAAGTGAGCCATCCATCAAGGCTAAGGCAATATCCTCCTCTGACAATCCTGACGCCAGTTCTGCCAGATGACAGCACTCTTCTACACCACGCTTGATACTGAGTAAATTGCCTTCTACCGGCTGTTCTCTGCCCTGCATTCCAGGCGACGAAATCACCAGTTCTTCATCGCTGGCATAGACGTGAGGTTGACTATCAAGAATCGCTTCCGGATGAACGCCGTAACACAAAACCGCCGAACCGATATTGATTAGATAGCAGTAGGCCGGACGATGGCGGTCAACATCAATATGCGAGCCATCGGTGGCAATGACGGTAAATTCGGAAGGGGCTGGCTGCGGTTGATAATGACGGTCGATAGGCTCCACCAGGCGGGCAACCAGCCATGTGGTTTTGCTGAGTTCAATCTTTTTCGCCAATTGTTCCAGATTATTCGACTGGCTATGGAGCACGCCCAGAGCACGGTTTAGTCGCTCCAGCCTTTCACCATGTCCGGACTTCAATCCGGCAACCATACCGGCAATCTGGTCAACAATCTTACTTAAATCCAGAGCCATCTTGTGCTACCACACTCACAATTAATTGTATTATCCTAGTATAGCACTGCTTTCGAGATATTAGCACAATCTCTATAAGTCCCTTGTAGAGATACTCTGCCATTAGTCAGCGCTAATCATACCCAATGACCCTCCTCTTTATCTCCCCTTTGAATAGGAAGGGGTTAGGGGATAGGGCATCCACGTAAAAAATAGCACCTATAATCCGAAATAAGCTCTCGCTCTAAAGGTTCCACTACGATAATTTGGATGAGCACATTCCAAAGAAGAAAATCCGGCGCTGTGCTAAAATCTAGCCAGAGGTGTCTCTTTGCTTGCCACCATAATGAGTGTCATCGTCATTTCCCTATCCGGCGTGATGATGCCCGGTCCGATGTTTGCGGTAACCGTGGCTAAAAGCTACCGCAGTCCCTGGGCAGGGTCAAAAATCTCCATTGGACACGCCATCATTGAAGTGCCCATTATCCTGGTTATCTATTTTGGTTTTGCCCGTTTCTTCCAACACCAAACTGTACAAATAGTCTTGAGTTTGTTGGGTGGCGGAATGCTCATCTGGATGGGCATCGGAATGTTTCGTGCCCGTGAGGAAGTCATTCAGAGGGGTAAGGATTTAAAATACGGTGCCATCACAGCCGGTATTGTGATGAGTGCTATGAACCCATTCTTTCTTTTATGGTGGGCTACCGCAGGCAGTATGCTAGTAATGAAATTCGTGGAATTCGGAACTATCGGACTACCCGTGTTTATCATGACACACTGGCTCTGTGATTTTATCTGGCTGTCAATCGTTTCCTTACTGATTTATCGGACAAAAGCTCTCTGGGGTAAGAGATTTCAAGAATGGGTCTTCGTTGTTTGCAGTCTGCTACTGGTTGGCTTTGGTGGGTGGTTTCTCTACTCAGGCATCCAGAAAATAATTTAGCCCCACATCCACAATCAGGCAAAATACAGGTCACAATTCGTAATTGAACAGAGAAAAGTCCTGTCATTATTTACTGTAATCTCTTACCTCCAAAATGTACCACAGAATTTTCAGTCCTGCGGCGCATTCTCTGCCTCATCAACCTCTGTGAATAAACAATTTACTACGATGGCTTGGTTGAGGATTCCGCATGTCTACGAACAAACGGCAACCAAGAGTAAAATCTGCTCCACTCACCTTTTTCCCAGACTACTAAGAGCGGACTGGCATTACAAATTGAACTGTAGGTCCCCGTAGTAACACCGATAAGCAGAACAAGTACGAAGTAACGGATAGTAACCCCGCCAATAGCGAAAAGGGCCAGGAGTACGAAAAGTACCGTAAGTGAGGTGTTTAACGAACGCACAAAAGTCTCGTTAATACTTTGGTTTACTACAACATCGAAATCCCGCCTAATGCCCTTAGTCATATTCTCTCGAATGCGGTCGAAGACGACAATAGTATCATGCACACTATAACCAGCCACTGTAAGCATGCCCGTAATAAACAGAGCATCAATTTCGATGCCAGCCGCCCAGCCTAATATCGAAAATACACCCATGACTAACAAGATATCATGAAGTAGAGCGATGACCGCACAGATGCCCCAACGAAATGGCTTAGGCATCTTGCGAAAAGCCCAAGTTATGTACAACAGGATGCCTACGGCGGCAATTATTACAGCGATGGCAGCGTAACGCACAGTTGCAGAGGCGACGGTAGCAGAGACAGCGGCAAAATCACGTACGGTTACTGTACTTCCAAGCGCTGTCTGAAGGCCGCTAACCAAGACATCCTTCTCATCGGAGGTTATCTCACGGAGACGAACGAAAAAATCACCCTCGCCGGTATGCTGAAGAACTGCATCGCTATAACCCAAGTTTGCCAGTGACTCGCGCAATTGACTTTCTTGTACACTGGTGCTGAACTGTAGAGTCATGGTGGTACCATGAGCAAAATCA
>JAPLHG010000032.1:4590-9217 GCA_026389745.1 Chloroflexota bacterium
AAGAAAAAACCAGTATCTTTTGCCAACAAAATCAATCATTTTTTCACCCCGTAAATACTCAATCTATTCACCAAACCGCCATGCATCAGGAAAGTAAGAAGAGTACGCGTAATGATGACAGCACTGAACATACTAATCGCCACCCCAAGAAACAAGGTAACAGCAAACCCTCTAACCATAAAAGCACCAAACATACCGCCAAACCAATAAAGGATGATGCAAGTAATGAAAGTGGATACGTTGCTATCGCGAATTGATGGCCAAGCACGCTGAAAGCCTTCCCTCACCGCCTTGTCCAGGGTAAAACCCGCTCTTAATTCCTCTTTCACCCGCTCAAAGATGAGGACGTTGGCATCTACTGCCATTCCGATAGATATGACAAACCCAGCGATGCCCGGCAAAGTCAGAGTAATTGGTATTAATTTGAAAATAGCCAGCACCAAAGCCATATAAATGCACAGGGCAGCGGTTGCCACAAGACCCGGGATACGATAGTTAGCGACCATAAAAAACACTACACAGGCTACGCCAACCAGTCCAGCAATCAGGCTCTTACTCAAGGAATCGGCACCCAGGGTACCATCCACATCCGTCTGCTGGACTATTTTTAAGGGCACATCCAGACTACCTGAGTTAAGCTGAATGACCAGAGTCTTGGCTTCATCAAGAGTCACCCCGTTAATCACTCCCTGGTCCGTGATTACAGCCTCTACTGTAGGTGCCGAAACAAGGGTATTATCAAGAAAAATCCCCAGAGGCAGGTTCAGGTTTTTAGTGGTTACCTGTTTAAAGAGAATCGCTCCTTCAGAATTCCATTCAAACGCTACCTCGGGTTTGCCAGTCTGTTGGTCTATCTTCAACGCAGCGTTAGGCTTAAGATATTTCCCGGTAAGTTCTTCCACCTGGCCATCTGACCCAACACCAGTAGCTATAACCCACTCAGGATTGCCCTGGTCATCAAGAACCACGTTACCCTGCTCATCAAATTTTTCCTCTTTAAACTCAAGTAGGGCTACTTGACCGATTAGTTTTATAGCCTGGCTAATATCCTTCACTCCGGGAAGTTGGACCAGTATGCGATTATTTCCCTGTATCTGGATTATTGGTTCAGTAACACCGTAGGAGTTGACCCGACGTTCGATTTTCTGCACTACGGTTGACATAACCTGACTATCTGTCTGTGACGGATCTTTCTTAGTCAGGTCAGCTTCATAAAGTAGATAAGAACCGCCCTTAAGGTCAAGACCTAATTGGAAGTTTTTCTTAAATAAAGTCCCCTTATCGATAGGAAATATTATCAACAAGGCAAGGGCAAAAATAATCACAACAAAAACTAATAGATATTGGTCTCTTTTTTTCATATAACCCCCGAAAATCGGCTCCTTTCGATTCGTTCTTAACCTTCAAAAAACTTACTTATGTAATCCAGGGCTTCCTTCCTGGTAGTTAATTCCCCCGACGCTCGTGCCTCACGGATTTGTTCCAGTAACTCACCGATTCGGGCACCGGGTTTCATTCCAAAGATATTGATTAAGTCGTTGCCGTCAATCAGTTTCGGTAGCGGCACAACACTTTCCTGTTGAAAATGCTCCTCTAATACATGCTCCACAATTTTTGTATGCAACTGCCACTGTGGTATTAATAAACCAGACCCTCGGGTTGCCAGGTGGTCAGCCAAACTAAAGTATAGCGTATCAATACTCGCTTCGCCAACATCCCTGAAATAACGGTAGATAGCGCGCTTTGAAGGCAATTCCCCTTGACTCATCTGAGTTGGTCTATGGTGACATTTTATCACCATTGATACCAGCTTGACCTCCTTAGCACTGAACCTGAGCCTTTCCAATATCTTTTCGGTGATAATTGCCCCTTTTTCCGGGTGTCCCAGAAAGCGCATCCGCCCAGTTCCCTCAAAAGATTTGGACTGAGGCTTGGCAATATCGTGCAGGAGCGCTGCCAGTTTGAGCAGAGACCTTCTGGTACTGCCGCTGTTCACAGTTTGGTTAAAATACTGTGCCATAGATGGAGACCAAGACACTGTCGATAGCACATCACCAGTTTGATATTCCCAGACTCCCTGACGGAGAATGAAATCAACTGCACTCACTGCTTTTATGGAGTGTTCAAATACATCCCAGCGATGCTCTTGTGGCTGTTCAACTCCCTTTTCCAGCGCCAATTCGGGAATCATCGCTGTTAGCATGCCCAGTTTATCCAGATAATCGAGGAATTGCCCGCCGCGTGAACATCCCAGAAGTCTTAGAAACTCTTCTCTGACTCTCTCACCGGGAACACTGGCGATCAGGTGAGCAGACCGTCGGATTTCAACCTCGGTCTTTCTATCAATACTGAAACCTAATTCGGTAGCAAGGCGTACTGCCCGCAGGAGACGCACCGGATCAGCCCCAAAAGCCGTTTCTGCAACAATTCGCAATATGCCCTGGTCAAGGTCCGCCTGCCCCTCAAGAGGGTCTACTAGACTAACATCCTGATTATCCCCAACGAGATGTTTTAAGTCTACTGCCATCGCATCGATGGTGAAATCACGCCGCGACAGGTCATCCTCAATTCGCCCGGTAAATGAGGCGATATCTATCACCCAATCTTTCAGGACTATCCGCCCGATTTTATTACTTTCATCAAGCAGGACAAATTTCCCTCCGAGCAACTCTGCCAGCCGTGGGGCAATCTCTAAGGCATTCGCGCCAACCGCGATATCAATATCCATCGTGTCCCGCCCCAGCAGAGTATCACGTACAAACCCGCCAACGAGATAAGCAGGCACTTTTTGCTCTGCCAGAAACTCAGAGATTCTAGCCAGCAAAGACAACAACTCGGACTCAATCAAAGCTTTAGTGAAATCGCCGCTCATCGCCACAAGGAAAGCCTCTTTGAATATCGTGCTAGCAACTCATTCGTGACTTGTTCTTTTCTTCTAATAAAAGCAGATAAACCTTTCAACACTATACTCTCACAGAGTCAATTTATCAAGTGTGTCCTGCGTGTGAATTTACCTATTGCAATACCTCATTAAAACCAATGGAAAAGTGAAGTATAATTCCATCTTGCCTCTAATAAAAATTATGTGCTATGTTTATAGCCGTCTCGACCTGAGGAAGTGGAGACAATGGCAAATTCAATGTGGGCGATAAAGTAAAAGCGCTGGGCAGACCAGGCTGGCCCGGAAGCTACAAGATTGCCGATTGGAAAAGCGCCATTGTTGAAGTTAAGTAAGACCCCCGAGAGCTATGTCATCATGAAAGCCGAGCAGACCGGCTACAACATGTCATTCCTCGAGAATAAACTGGAAAAGGCATAATTCAGACTAGATTTTGAGAATTCCGCAGAAGCATGTTAAAACCGCGGTTTGCAGAGAATCTCTTTGATCCGCAGGTCAAATAAATCGCTGGAATTGACGGGTTTAAGCACCACCGCATAATCAGCGCCTCTACCTGTGCCTGCAATAGCAATGATATCTTCATCGGTACGCACCAATCCGGCATCTGCCGTCATCACACTGATTTCTATCACGACCTTCATCCCCTGCCCCATCAGTCTTAGGGTATTAGCAACAATATCGCCGATGAGATAGGTATTGAACTTCTTGCGCCACGCGGCGCCTACACCAGAAAAAAGATGAGTTGCCGTAAAAACAATACCGCCGTTCTGCACGATTTTCTTGTAATTCTCCTCCGTCACTTCCTGGGTGTTCGGCACCCTATAGCCAGCGTTGTGGGTAACAACCACCACTTTCATCCCCTTAAAGACCTCGGTAGCTCGTACGGCAGTATCACCGACCGTGGTGGCAACCACAACAGTCTTAATACCCAGTTCTTTGGCGCGTTTTTTAGCGATGCGTAGGACATCTTCGGTATTATCAACACCCGGTTTATCAAAGTAAACAATCTTTGCTTCCACGGTCTATGCCTCTTTCTCGAGCGATTAATTGACAGCTTCAGATTACCACCAATGCAAAAAGGAAATCAAACAGACCATCAATTTGACAGGGCAGTTAGAATTCGACACTTGTTATTCGACACTTGTTATTCTTGACACTCCAGATTGCCGATGTTACACTTCTTTTATATTCCTACTCCGAATAACCTTATCTGGGAATTGCGAAGAAATGTTTAAGAAAATTGGTGTCATCTACCATCCGATGAATGAGTCGGCCAGAGAGCCGACAAAAGAATTGGAAAGGCTTTTGGCTAATAAAGGTCTCTCTGTCTGGACTTGTTCATCCTGGGACGGAGACTCCGCCAGAGCTAAAATGAGCGGCACTGACCTGGTTCTCACTATTGGCGGGGACGGCACCATATTAAGGACAGCACAGGCAGTTATCCCTGACAAAATACCTATCACGGGCATCAACCTCGGGAAACTCGGCTTCATGACAGAATTGAGTGTTAAGGAAACTGAGAAGAAACTTGAACATATTCTAAATGGTGAGGGTTGGCTCGATGAGCGGTCACTCCTTGAGGCTACACTGTCCGATGGTAACCCATCACATTCATTTTATGCCCTTAACGATGTAGTGGTGGCACGTGGTGCTATAGCACGCATCATTTATGTCACAGCGACCATTGATGGCAAACCACTGACTACCTACAAAGGGGATGGTGTGATT
>JAPLHG010000032.1:9264-35913 GCA_026389745.1 Chloroflexota bacterium
CGGCTACGCAATGGCGGCCGGGGGACCCATTTTGTATCCTCATTCTAAAGACTTCATCCTGCTACCAATTCTACCTCACCTCAGTGCAAACTACTGCCTGGTGTTACCGCCTTCTGCCACTATCCGGTTAAGCATTCAGACCGTTCATCTGGCAACACTCAGCATCGATGGACATACCAATCTCCAAATAAATAGTGGTGCCGTAATTAGCGTAAAACGGAGCGAACACACGATTCGCTTTTTGAGAATCCACCCGAGGTCTTCTTTTTACAGTTCCTTGGAAAAGCGATTGAAAGGAAAACAATAAATTGGTAAAGAAAAATTCCATCAAAGTAGAAAAGGCTAAAATCAGCGATGTGGCACGGATTCACAAGCTCATCAACACTTTTGCCGGCAAAGGAGAAATGCTGGCACGCCCGCTGAGCGAACTTTATGAGAATATCCGCGATTTCATCGTCGTCAGAAAAGGTAAGAAAATCATCGGCTGTGCGGCACTGCATGTGATGTGGTCGGACCTGGCAGAGATTAAATCGGTTGCCGTAGACGGAGAACAGCAGAAGCAGGGCGTTGGGAACGAACTGGTAGCCGCCTGTCTCGATGAAGCAAAAGAGTTGGGAATTGCTACCGTCTTTTGCCTCACTTACAAACCCGGATTTTTCGAGAAACTCGGATTCAAGGAGGTGGACAAGATGGCTCTTCCGCAGAAAATCTGGACGGAATGCTACCGCTGTCCCAAATTCCCTAACTGCGATGAAACCGCGATGATAGTAAAATTAGCGGATGAATAGAGATAAAATGCACTCGGAAAAAACAGTATCCAGCCAGTTAGTTTACAACGGGGACATCGTAAAAATCAGAATTGATACTATCCGTATGCCGGATGGGTATGAGACGAATCGCACAATTGTGGAGCATGCAGATTGCATCGCCGTGGTAGCAATCGATGAAAAGAACAATGTTTTACTCGTCAATCAATTCCGTAAGCCAATAGAGAAGGGGCTTCTGGAAATCCCGGCGGGCGGCATTGACCCAGGCGAGGATGCAGAAACTGCGGCGAGAAGGGAAATGCAGGAGGAGACCGGCTATCTTCCCCAAAAATTAGTCAGGTTGGGGGGGGTTTATTCTGCCCCCGGTTACTGTACCGAATATCTCCATCTTTATCTGGCAACCGATCTTGCGCCGAGCCGTCTTTTTGCTGGAGATACCGAGGGTATTGAAATAGTAAGGGTACCGATACCTGAAATTCGCAAGATGCTATCCACTAATAAAATCACCGATGCCAAAAGTATTGCCGGACTATATATGTTTTTGAATACCGGAGGGAAAATCCGAAATACTAAATTCTAATATCTAAACCTTGTCCCTGCGAAGGCAGGGAACTAAACAAATTCAAAGTTTAAATATCCCCAGATGCCATTCCGATGGAAGTCGGAATCCAGAGAAGCCGCGTTGTCTTAATTATCCCAGCATTCCAGAGAGCTCCCGCCCACCCAGCAAATGCATGTGGAGGTGCTGGACAACTTGTCCGCCCTGTCTGCCACAGTTGATAACCACGCGATAGCCTTTTTCTGAAATCCCCTGCTGTTTTGCCAGTTGATTTGCTACGTACGCCATATGCCCAACAAGAGACATCTGCGCTTCTGTCAGGTCAGTCAGCGAGGCAATATGATGTTGCGGAATAATCAGGAGATGAACAGGAGCCATCGGACTGATATCACGGAAGGCAACCACCTTATCATCAGTGTAAAGCACATCGCTCGGGATTTGCCCGGCAACAATTTTGCAGAAAATACAATCCATAGCGCTACCCTCCCCGATGATACTGAGCCTTTGCTTGTTCAAACAAATCACCGCCGTAAATACCGTTACAAACAATGGCAGGAAAATCTACCACGGTCAATTTCAAAATCGCCTCGGCACCCAGCTCCTCATAAGCCACCAACTCCGACTTCTCAATTGATTTTGACAATAGAGCGGCGGCGCCACC
This sequence comes from Chloroflexota bacterium, assembly GCA_026389745.1. Lineage (GTDB taxonomy): Bacteria > Chloroflexota > Dehalococcoidia > Dehalococcoidales > Fen-1064 > Fen-1064. The sequence continues at coordinate 11,252 of JAPLHG010000032.1, forward strand.
AATGGCGACAAAGTAAATGGCTTTATGCTTTTTTATAGCTTCTTTGACAGCTTGCGAGCGGTCGCCTTTGCCAATCATCGCTTTCAGTCCCGCCTCAATCAGACGGAGGGTGAATATATCCAGCCGACTGCTCGTGGTAGGTCCTGCTGAACCGATGACCTGTCCGGGTCTGGCAGGCGAAGGTCCCATATAGTAAATCGTCTGCCCCTTAATATCGAAGGGTAATTTCTCACCCTTGTCCAGCGTTTGAACGAGCCGGCGATGCGCCGCATCCCGTGCTGAATAGATGACACCCGAGATGAGCACCTGCGTCCCGACTCTTAGCTTTGCAACAATCTCATCGCTCAACGGCGATGCGACACGAATCTTCTCCGCAGTCATCAGAGCACTATCTCCTTATGACGAGCACTGTGGCACTGAAGATTGACTGCTACCGGCAGACTGGCGGTGTGTGATGGTAAAACCTCGGCGTGAACTGCCAATGCAGTAACGCGACCGCCGAATCCCGATGGTCCGATGCCCAGATTATTGACATGATTAAAAATCTCTTTCTCCAGTTCGGCAATTTCAGGGTCAGGATTAGACTCACCGACTTTACGGAGGAGAGCCTTCTTGGCAAGTAACATTACCATATCAGTGGTACCACCTATCCCCACGCCGACAACCAGCGGCGGACAGGCTTTGCCACCAGCTTCTTCAACCGTTTTGATTGCAAAATCAATGACACCTTGCCGACCTTCCACCGGTTTGAGCATTCCCAGCCGACTCATATTTTCGGCACCGCCGCCTTTACACATCAGGATAATCTTGAGTCGGTCGCCAGGAACAATTTCGGTATGAATTATGGGAGGAGTATTGTCATTCGTATTTACTCTGGCGGAAAAAGGCTGTTTGACCATCGATTTGCGCAGGTAGCCACCGGTATAGCCTTGCCGTACGCCTTCCTCAATTGCTTTATCCAAGTTACCACCGACAATGTGAACATCCTGCCCCACTTCCATGAATACCACTGCCGTACCGCAGTCCTGACATAAAGGCAGGAGTTCTTTTTTCGCAATTTGGGCATTTTCCAGCAAACGTTTCAGGGTTTCTTTGCCCAGCGGCGATTCTTCAACCTGCTCCGCCTTTTTCAGCGCCGCAACCACATCTTTACCCAACTCAAAATTCGCCTCCTGGCAGAGTTGGGCAACGGCTTCAATTATAACACTGACTTCGATTTCTCTCATCTTTTCTGCTTCTATTCTAGCCTACTAAACAATCTACACTGCTACATCGCGGCGTTCAAAGACTACGAGCGACAATACGAAGAATATCACAATCAATCCAAGCAAAACACCGGCGTGCACGGGGCTCAGTCCATTTGCCAAGATATTAGGGTCGATATGATGGTAGAAAGGCGATAGGATGCGATAAGGTTTTAGCGCCTCCACCATACCACCTAATGAGTTCAGAAGATAGGTTATCACAGCCAGAGCGCCGGTGACACCGATGCTTAAACCACGGTTACCACGCAGACACCCGAGAAACAATGCCAACGACCCAAAAACCAGACCTAACAACAGGGTACTGAAAGTTGCCTCCGCTATCCGCCCATAGTTGACTTCCATACCAACAGACACCACGCCGATCACTAGCCCAACATAGAAAACAACCGCCAGCAAAAGCAAACTGGCCACCATCGCACCAAACTTCTCCGCCACAATGCGTCGCCGTGGTATTGGGTTAGCAAGCAGAAAATCCAGTGTGCTCTTCTCCTCTTCGCCGGCAATCGCCCCGCTCCCGAAACCAACAGTAAAAACCAGCAAGAGAATAGGTAACATCATGGAAAAAAGTTCCATATTAAGATAACCAACCGGTGATGTATAATCAGGAATTTGTCCTCCGAATAATGCCGCAAGACCTTTTGGCACATTTTCTAAAAGCTTGTTGAGTTCTGGCATATTACTCACTGTCGGGAAAAAGAGTGCGATATAAAGAGCCAGCGCCACCAGCCCAATGCCCCAAAAAATTAAGGAACGCCGCTGGTCACGCATAGTTTTCAGAAACACGTTATTTAACATTATTTTTGTCCTCGTTATAATAGGTCAGGAAGATTTCCTCAAGGCTCGGCTCGTGACTCACAACATTAACTACTTCAAACTGAGCCGCAACTTTCACCAACGCATCCAGCGAGCCAACGACATTACATCTCAATATGCCGTTTTCTACTACAACATCGCGGACACCGGGTATGCTGTCGAATCTGTCCCTAGGGACAGCTCTGGCAAAGTGAATCTCCAGTTGGTATAGTGCGTGGGCTTTCAGAGTCTCAATAGTCTCCACAGCAACCAGCCAACCTTGACGTATGATACAGACACGGTCACATACCTTTTCTACCTCAGGCAGGATGTGCGAAGAAAGAAATACAGTACGTCCTTCATTCTTCGCATCTGCAATTAAACGATAGAACTCCTGTTGCATCAGGGGATCCAGTCCCTGAGTCGGTTCATCAAGAATCAGCAAGTCAGGCTTGTGCATAAAGGCCTGCACCAAGCCGATCTTCTGTTTGTTACCGTGAGACAGGATTTTTATCCGACGAGAGAGTTCACAATCAAAACGTGACGCCAATCCTTTGACATAGCCCCAGTCGACACCGCCGCGCAAATTCCCAAGGTACTTCAGCAAATCTTCGCCAGTCAGATTACCGTATAACTCCAGTTCGCCCTGAAGATAACCAATATGCCGGTGGGCTTCAACGCTGTTGCGTTTAATATCCAATCCGAAGATAGTTGCTGAACCGTGTGTCGGACGGATGAAATCCAGTAAAGTACGGATGGTGGTAGTTTTACCCGCGCCATTAGGCCCAAGGTAGCCAAAGACCTCGCCACGCTTTACATCCAAATTGACATCTTCAATGCCCCGTAGCTTGCCATAGAATTTGGTCAAACCTGAGGTATGGATAATAATATCACCGTTGCTCATCATTTCACTTTACAGTCCTGCTGCCAGTATTCAGATAATTCTATATAATTTCTGTTATATATTCAACGCCGGAGAGAAACTTATGGCTGAAGCATTTCTAGTTGCACAGGACATTCACAAGAGTTTCAACGGGCAAAAAGCCGTTAGTGGCGTCTCATTTACTATCAACAAAGAAGGAATCTTTAGGCTACGGGGACCGAACGGCGCCGGATAATCTGGCCTTTTTCGGGCGTGACCTGATCCCCTAAAATCAGCCCACTTTAATGTTAGACTGGTAAATAATACTGGCAACGTTTGTCAAAACAGAGTGCAGTGCCTCATCCATCGGGGTGCTCACATCACTCATTTTGGCACCTCTGGGAGGTTGCTGGTGGCCCCTCTTTATCACTCCGAGATGGACGCAGTTCTTTGCCAAAATTACTCCCCATGCATGGGCAACTACCGTATTCAACAAATTGTTGGTCTTTGGCGGCAATTTTGATTCCGTAGTGCCAGAGATGCTGGTATTACCGGGTTTCACCATTGTTTCCGGAACAATTGCTATCCTGCGGTTCAGGGCAGACGCTGAGTAAGGCATCCCAATCTCTCCCCTCCCCCTCAAAAACAGTACTTCCACACAGCAATCAGAGAGCTTTCTTGACAGACGGTATGCATTCGGGTTCTAATATAAATTAGAGCATTGCATTAAGAGCCCCAATCTGTTGGCATTGAGTTTTGGAGGAATTAATCTCCGTTTAGGTAAAGAGTAATAACATCCAATGACTATTGCCATTCTCTATCGCAAAGAACTCAGGGAATATGACTTTGGACCCGGTCATCCTTTCTGTGGCGACCGCTATCAACTTTTCCATAAATTCCTTGCTCAAAAACTTAAGCCGGAAGGTCATTATAAGATTCTGAAGGCTGACTGGGCAACCGATGAAGACCTCATGAGAATCTGCCAGCGCGACTACATAAACTTCACCAAACAATATTACAGTTCAGTGAATCTAGGGCTGGAAGGTGACGGTGATTTCTTCCAATATCACTCTTTGGATAACCTGCCGGTTGGCAGACCTGGCAAGGTGGAGGAAGCCGCCAGATTAGTTATCGGGCAGGCAAAGCTCGCCGCTGACCTGGTACAATCGGGGAAATACCAGAAGGCGGTATCCATCGGTGGTGGTCTACACCATGCCAAAAGAGCTTCAGGGGAGGGCTTTTGTCTCTATAACGATGTCGCCTTCACTGCCATCTATCTCATGGAAAGATATCACCTGAAGAGAGTCCTTATTTTGGACACCGACGCTCATGACGGCAATGGGACAAGCGAGTATTTCTATTCCGACCCGCGTGTTCTGTTCATCGATGTTCACCAGGACCCAAGAACAATCTACCCCGGTACCGGGTTTGCCTTGGAGATTGGGGCAGGTGAAGGAATCGGCAAAACGGTGAATATCCCATTACCTGCTGATGCCGGCAATGATTCTTATAAGCTTGCTTTTGAAGAAATTATCGAGCCGCTGACCGCCGAGTTTAAGCCGGAAATTATCATCCGCAACGGCGGCTCCGACCCACACTTCAACGACGGACTGACCAGTCTGGGGCTGACAGTCGCAGGGTTTGAGATGATAGGACAAAAGGTCAAAGAGATGTCCACTCTTTGCGAGGGGAAAGTGATTGACCTTATTGCCTCCGGATATCATCCGGGAGTATTGCCTTACGCATGGATGGCTCTGATTTCAGGGTTAGCGGACTTTGGTGTGTCTATTGAGGAACCTTCACCAATTCCCGCTTCATTACGTACCGATGCCCATCTGCCGGACACCCAAGAAGTGATTGATGAGGTCAAGAGCTATCTCAGGGACTACTGGCACTGTCTCCAATAAAGCACTAAAACAAGGCCATTCGGATGGGCCAATTATCCCCCCCCCCCCCCCAGTCGGTGCTGATCATCTTGATACCTAATTTTCCGACCCGTTCTCCTCTCCAGCCTTAGAACGGTCACGTAACCAGCGGTGAATCTCATCCAGAGCCGGCGGTGCCACACTGAACACTTCGATATCCTTTGCAAATTGCACCGCATGCCCTTCTCGGATAAAGAGTATTGCCACTTCGCCTTTCAGAAGGGTTTCATCAATGCGGCGACCTATGTACTCATATCTTTTCCCAGCAGACTGTTGGTAGAATTCAGACACTGTTCGTGCCACCTTCTGACTGAAAAACCCCATCAGCAAGCACCGCTCCCAATCCATACACTCGTCAGCCAGGTCCGCCAGTTCGGATGCCTCAAAAACAGCACCGCAGCCACATTTATCTTTGGCTATGAGATAGCTCAATGAGTTTATTTTCTCCACAATCTTGAGTCCTTCTTCACCGCCAATAGAAATTGATTCGTGGTAGATACGCCCGACCTTACCTACTTTGACTTCCTGGTTAGCGATTTGTTCATTGACCTCACGCCAGTACTTTTCCAGCTTTTCCTTATAATCCTGAGGCGCCTCAGCCCCCGAGAAGAATAGCGGAACGACGTAGAGTTTGCGTAACCCGAACTGTTCGATATCGAGTTTCTCTATCTTGCCCAGTTCTTCGGTCATATTTCATAGCCTCCACACACAATAAATAAGAAAGGGGCATCACCTAACGAGGATTTCCCCCTAGATTTTACGCCTTGCTCGAATCCAGAGCAAGTGTAGTATGCTATACTCTATATTGTAGATAATAACAATACTTTTTAGACTATAGTAGAGAACAGGACTGATGCCACAAAAAGACTATTATAAAATCTTGGGTGTGTCACAGAACGCCTCCGATGATGATATCAAGAAAGCTTACCGTAAGCTGGCGATGCAATATCATCCTGATAAGAATCCGAGGAAAGAGAAATGGGCTAACGAGAAATTCAAGGAAATCAACGAAGCCTATGGCGTTCTCGGCAACCCTGAGAAAAGAAAACAGTATGACCAGTTCGGCACTACCGGCGATGCCAGTGATATCTTTGGCAATCAGACCACGCAAACAACCTTTGAAGATTTGATGAAGGATTTTGGGAATGCCGGACTCGGTTTTGATTTCATGGATAAGAATAATATCTTCGGCGATTTCATGAGGGGGAGGGGTTTTTCTTTCCAGCAATATGGCCGTGGTGGCGGGGGGCAGAGAATCATCTTTTCCGTGCCTGAAGATGGTAATCTGGAAGATATTTTCACACAACAAAGTCGCTCATCTTCTCAGGATGTTAATTATGAAATCGCCATTACCCGTGAACAGGCAGTAAGAGGCGTGGAGAAAGACCTTACCCGCAATGGTAGGAGACTGAGAGTTAAGATTCCAGCCGGCAGCACCAGAATAAGACTACGTAATGCCCGTCTGATCACCGATAACCAACCAGGCGATATTTTTATCAAAGTCAATGTAAAATAAAGACTGGCGCTTTCAATAATGGCAGAAGCACTGTATTACACTGTTTTTAATACCAGCAAAGGCTGGATGGGAATCCTCGCATCCCCGAAAGGACTACTGTCTGTAACTCTGCCCCAAGCTACGCGACGACAAGCGCTTACCTCGTTGGGTCAGCAGGTGAAAGAGGCGGCCTCATCGCCAGATATGTTCGGCGACATCGAGGCAAGGTTTCAGGCTTACTTTCTAGGCAAGAAAATTTCTTTCCCTGACAAGTTGGACTTTTCTTCAGCAACGCCCTTTCAGAGACGCATCTGGGAAGCAACCAGACTCATTCCTTATGGAGAAACCAAGAACTACGGCCGGATAGCTGAACAGATTGGAAAGTCTCTGTCAGCACGCGCTGTCGGTCAGGCGTTAAGCAGGAACCATTTTCTTGTCATCATACCCTGCCATCGAGTAATTGCCAGCGATGGCAGTCTTGGTGGGTTCGGCGGTGGATTAGAGATGAAACAATATCTTCTGAAGTTAGAGTCTCTAAGCACAGGAAAAGTTATTTAGCTGATTACTCTTCATTTTCAAACCCAGAAAGTCCAACTTATACTGTCCTATTAGTCCTTCCCCCTGCAAAACCGCCGCCATGATAATTATCAGAAACCCCAGCACTATTAATAACATCTTAACCCCCCGTCTTTATTAGGAATTCACCTCTGTGGTGAATTCCACTTTCAATCCCTCTTTCCCGACTAATTCGACTAGACGCTGGTGCAATTCAGTGTTATAGCCTGTATAGAGATTCGGGAGCTTCAGGCTAACCGCTTTCCCTTCACTGGTGATACGCAGACTGACCTTATCTTGTCCGGGGTATTCTCTCATAGTATAAACCACACGGCGCAGACAATTTGCATCCCTATCGGCATCACTGGTTTCTTTGATAGTGATAACCAGTTTATATCGCTTAGACGGGATATGGTTATTATCGATTTTGCCATTGGGGACAGGTTTACCGTTCGCAACAGCCACCGGCCTTACGGCGGGAGACGGTGGCTTTTCTTGCCGAGGTCTATCCGGCTGGTAGCGGATTGCTTTCTTGCAACTGATTTGTATGCTTTCATCCCGCATCCCCACTCTACCTTCAATCAGCAAGATATTTCCTTCCTCCCACAGCTCCTGTGTCTCCGAATAAACATCGGACCAAACCATCACTTCAATACTGCCATCCAGGTCTTCTAGTGAAGCTTTAACGAATGGTTTCTGCGCCTTCGTCATCAGATGGCTGACAGAGGCAATCATACCCGCTACTAGCACCACCTGCCCAACCATCTCACCATCAATCTGTCCGCAAAGGACAGCATTTTCCGCGGCGATCTTATCGGCAAAAGCACTGAACGGATGTTCGGACAGATAAACTCCCATCAGTTCTTTTTCCCAAGCAAGTCTATCCTTGATAGGGACTTCGGACTCAGCCAACTCCAGACGAGAGACCGGCACCGGCACCTCCTTCCCCCACAAGTCAAACATCGTCGTTTGTCCTGCCTCCCGATAACGCTGTTCGCGCTGTGCCAATGACAGAATTTCACTGACATTGTTCAACAGCGTCCCGCGATTGCACAGGCAGTCAAACGTCCCAGCTTTAATAAGGCTTTCCATCACCCGCCGATTCATATTTCGCAGGTCGCACCGGTGGCACAGGTCTTCAATCGACTTGAACTCACCGCTTTTCTCGCGTTCGGCAATTATAGACTCTATACCCCCGACGCCAACATTCTTGATAGAGGTCAGCCCGAAACGAATTGCCAGATTGCCCTTTTCATCCTTCTCAATCGAGAAGTTTGCCTGACTGTGATTGATATTTGGCGGTAATACCCTAATGCCCAAACGTCGGCACTCGCTAACAGCACTGGCAATTTTCTCTGTCACACCGGCATGGGTACTCAGTAGAGCAGCCATATACTCCACAGGGAAATTCGCCTTGAGATAAGCAGTTTGGTAAGCGACGAGGGCATAGCTGAAGGCGTGTGCCTTGTTAAAAGCGTAACCGGCGAAGGGTTCAATCAGAGCAAAAACTTGCTCTGCCAGTTCCGATGAGAATCCCCTCTCTTTTGCTCCGACAACGAAGTTCTGTTTTTCCTTCTGCATCACCTCGGGAATTTTCTTGCCCATCGCCTTACGGAAGATATCCGCTTTGCCCAAACTGTAGCCAGCAAATTCCCGCACAATAAAAAGCACCTGCTCCTGATAAACGATGACCCCATAGGTCTCTTCAAGAAAGCGAGCAAGAATAGGATGTGGGTAATGTATTGGTTCCAATCCGTGCTTGGCTTTGATAAAGGTGGGGATTTGCTCCATAGGACCTGGGCGGTAGAGTGCGACCATTGCCGCAATATCCGGGAATGTATTGGGTTTCAGTTCCTTGATGTAACGGCGCATGCCGGCACCTTCCAACTGGAAAACACCTGCTGTCTCTCCCGCAGAGAGCAATTGGAAAGTTTTGGTATCATCCAGTGGGATATGGTGCAGGTCAATATCAATATTGCGACGCTTTTTGATGATTTCCTTTGCCTTTCCTAAGATAGTCAAGTTTGCCAGCCCGAGGAAATCCATCTTGAGCAGGCCGATACGGGCAACATCTTCCATAGGGAATTGCACCATCACGCCACCCTCACCATTGCCCTTGGAAACTTTTTGCAAAGGCACATACCTAGTCAATGGCTCTTTAGAGATAACTACACCGGCGGCATGAGTGCTACCGTGACGGGCAATGCCCTCCACCTTGCGAGCGGATTCAATCAACTTGCGAATGGTAGGGTCTTCGTTATAAATGGTCTTCAATTCCGCGTTTTGCTCAAGAGCGCGCGTTAGAGTCACACCGGGACTAAAAGGGATAAGCCTGGCGACACGGTCAACATCGGCATAGGTCATACCTAATGCCCGCCCGACATCCCGTATTGCCGCCCGGGCGCCTAGCGTCCCGAAGGTAATAATCTGAGCAACATGGTCCTGCCCGAATTTCTGTGAGACATAAGAAATAACTTCATCACGACGGTCATCCTGAAAATCCAGGTCAACATCAGGCATTTCCTTGCGTTCTACATTAAGGAAACGCTCAAAGACCAGACGGTGCTCAATCGGGTCAAGCTCGGTAATTCCCAGACAATGGAGGATGATACTAGCAGCGGCGCTACCCCTCACCCCGAAGAGAATTTTTCGCTTGCCAACAAATGAGATAATATCCCAGACCACCAAAAAGTAGTTGGCAAATTGAGTACGTTTTACCACATCCAATTCATATTCAAGCCGTTGTTTGATTTCCTCCGTAGGATTGGGGTAGTAACGAGGCAATGCTTCATGGCAAAGGTCGGAAAGGTACTCATCCGGGGTCTTACCGGGAGGTAATTCTATTTCAGGTAAATGAAGTCGCCCGAAATCAAGTTTGAGGTCGCACATTTCTGCAATGCGGTGAGTATTCTCGATTGCCTCCGGGATATCGCGATAAGCCTCTGCCATCTCGGCAGGGCTTTTCAGATAGAAAAAATCCCCCGCCATCTTCATACGCTTTTCATCATTGACGGAAGAATTGGTACCGATACACAACAGCAAATCGTGGGTTGAAGCATCATCTTGATTCAAATAATGAGCGTCGTTGGTGGCGACAAGAGGAAGACCTAACTCGCGACTCATCTCAATCAAGCCACGGTTCACCTGCTCCACCTCAGGAATGGGATGGCGCTGTATCTCCAGATAGAAATCACCTAGGGTCTCTTTGTACCACAATGCCGCCTTTTTAGCATCATCGATGCGTCCCGACAGAATATATTGGGGGACTTCACCAGCCATACACGCCGAAAGAGCTACCAACCCGGTACCGTACTCACGAAGAAGTTCTTTATCAATGCGCGGCTTATAATAAAAGCCTTCCAGATGAGCACGGGTAACCAATTGAATCAGATTGCGATAGCCCGTCTGGTTACGAGCGAGCAAAACAAGGTGATAATTATTCTTATCGCCAGCAGTACGGCTGGAATGGTCATTTTGAGAGATATAGACCTCACACCCAATGATGGGCCTGACGCCGGCTTCTTTTGCCAATCGGTAGAATTCAATAGCGCCGTACATCACGCCATGGTCGGTAAGAGCCAGACTATCCATCCCCAATTCCTTAGCGCGAGCTACCAGACGAGGGATACGGCACATACCATCAAGTAAGCTATATTCACTATGGACATGGAGATGAGTAAACATGAATTTTCCTCGAAAAATCAGTGGCTAGATAATTATAGCACAGACATTTCAGGGGCGGGATGATACAGTCATCATTCGGTTCCTGTATCTGGTACGTGACAAGATTTGATACGGAATCCATTCTCCTCACACCCCGAGATTCTTCGTTACACTCAGCATGACATTTTACCCCTACACTTCACTACCCATTTCTCGCTCAAAGGTATAAAATCTTGATAAGGTATGAAAGTCTTAACTATCATCGCTCGGAGTCTGTTTATAATCTGCGTACCGATATTGGCTTTCACCGCCACTATTAGCTGGGCAGCCAACAATAACCAGTTCTACACCCACAGATTTGAAAAATATGATGTTCGGCAGAGCCTAGCAGAAGCCGGACTGACACTGACTGATAGCCAGATGAAAGACATCGCTGCCGGATTCATCCATTATTTCAATTCGAGCGATAAGCTGATTCACTTGACGGTGATGCAGAATGGCAAACCCGTGGAATTGTTCAACCAGGAAGAAATCTTGCACTTCAAAGATGTGAAGGGTCTGTTCAGACTCAACTATTACATTCTGGCAGGAACACTCGCTTATTGTCTGGCTTTCGCCCTAGTGAGCATTTTCTGGCGGCAGGGCAAATACCGATTGCGATTAGCGTGGAGCACGGTAATAGGCAGTGCCTTGACTCTGGGGCTAATGCTATTTCTGGGCATTGGTATCGTGGTGAATTTCGACCAGCTTTTCTATGATTTTCACCTCATCAGCTTCAGCAACGATTACTGGTCGGCAGCGGGAAACATGCTGCTATTGTTTCCGCAGGGTTTCTGGTACGATGCAGTTACTTACTGCGCCATAGTTATCGCAGTATTGGCAATAATTTTTGGCGGCGCATCGTGGGTTTATCTGGCCTACCGCAGGAAAAGGGACGGAGATCTTACTCCAACTCCAGCCGCCTCAAGCCAGTGATAGCGGCGGGCATAGTGGTTGTTACGCCGCTGGAATGCCAGTCAAAACTCAGAACACAGCCGAACGCCTGAAACCAGTAGGGATGAGAGAGCCGCTCCAGCATCTCTTCTGGACCAAAATCGGAGACAACGACGATAGTAATTTCTCGGGTGAGTTTGACTGCACGGTCAAAAAACCAGCGCAGCGCTTTACCGCTGTACAAAGGAAAATTGGCAATACCCGTATGTCTGGGGCCAGTCGGGGTTAGCATGGTTAAAGCACCTTTATGTATGACAAGTGCTACAACTGCCAGAAGCACAACCGGCACAGCCACTGCCCCCAACCGGAGCAGTAACTCCGGCTTCACTGGTAGTAAAACAGGCAAATTGGGAGAGTGCACGATTAGCAGTACGTTTGCATTTTGGGCATTCAGTTGGTTCGCTGGATTTACTCAGTGGACGCATCAACTCAAACTTTGTTTTGCAACCGAGACAAACATATTCATAAATCGGCATCATCGCTCTCCAATTTCTAGTTTAATGACTCCGTGAAAATGCGTCAAGTTTCTGTATTGGTTCAATAGATATCGTACACTTTCACCTTTCATTTACTGAGTGTTTTTGCATGAAGTGGTCAAGTCTTACTTTATAATCAATGAGGCAACGGTGTTTTACCGTCGCAATCAATTACCTTGGCACCCAATCCCTTGAACTCATTGAGCCTATCTTTTGAACCAACAAACAGAATTTTGTCACCGCTGACCGCAACAAATCCCACCGCAGGTCGTTTCGGGTCAACTGTGATGACATTGGCATTTTACAAATCAGGCTGGCAAAAGGCATCGTAAAAGTCACTTCCTTTTGACTCGCTATCTCGCAAGCAAGGATGCTACGCAGGAAGCAAATACGAGCAATAAACAACTCAAAAACAGATACCAGTATCAAGAACAATATTGAATCAATGCTGGCGAACTGCCAGCATAAGCGTACCCTTCCGCCCGTTCCTGATTTCTGACCCAAAATATTTTTTACTACAAAATCGCCAAACGAACATTTGTACCAAGTTGTTCTTGTTCTTTGACAATAGCCTATGGTATCATTATGTAAGACGAATATGACCACAGGAGAGAGACTCAAGGCACTGGAGCTAGCCATCAGCCAAATTGAAAAGCGATTTGGCAAAGGCTCAATTATGAAGCTAGGGGAATCACCAAGTGTGGCAACCACGGGAGTCATCCCCAGCGGAGCCCTTTCACTGGACATCGCTCTCGGGATAGGAGGAATCCCCAAAGGACGCATCACCGAAATCTTCGGTCCCGAGTCATCAGGCAAAACGACTTTAGCCCTGCATATCATTGCTGAAGCGCAGAAGCAGGGAGGCATAGCCGCCTATATTGATGTAGAACATGCCCTAGACCCTGTTTATTCAAGCCATCTGGGAGTCAATATCGACGATATGCTCATCTCGCAACCTGATACCGGGGAACAAGCCCTCGAGATTTGTGAGGCGCTGGTGCGTAGCGGAGCTGTCGATGCCATTGTGATTGATAGCGTCGCCGCTTTAGTCCCCCGAGCTGAAATTGAAGGAGAGATGGGAGATAGCCAAGTTGCCTTACAAGCTCGTCTGATGTCGCAAGCGCTCAGGAAACTGGCGGCGGCAATTGGTAAGTCCGGAACAGCGGTAATATTTATCAACCAATTAAGAGAGAAGGTCGGTATCGTTTTCGGCAATCCGGAGGTAACCCCCGGGGGCAGGGCTCTGAAGTTTTACAGTTCTATCAGGATTGACCTGAGACGTAGTGAAACCATCAAACAGGGCGAGGAAGCCATCGGGAATCGTGTCAAAGCTAGGGTGGTGAAGAACAAGGTAGCACCGCCTTTCAGAACGGCTGAGTTTGACATTATGTATGACCACGGGATTAGCCGCGAGGGTAACCTTATCGACTTAGGGGTTGAGCTGGGACTGATTAAAAAGAGCGGGGCATTCTTCTCTTGGGGTGATACTCGTCTGGGGCAAGGAAGGGAGAACGCCAAGAACTTTCTTGCCCAGAAACCTGAGATTGCTAAGGAAATAGAGCAACAGGTTAGAGCCTCAGCGATGGGAAACCCCCAAACAGCGGCAAAAAACCAGTGATTTCCTGAACCGAATAAAAAACTGGTAATTTAATAAAAGCTGAGGTCTAGCCTCAGCTTTTATGTTTTAAACAGGTGAAGATAATGAGCAAGATTACCGCTCTCCGAACTAATAAGCGCACCGATAAACGGGTGAGCCTGTTCCTCGATGGCAAATTCGCTATCAGCCTGGACGCAGAGGCAGCAGTAAAAGAAGGGCTGAAGATTGGACAGGAATTATCAGACAACCAGCTCGAGGTACTGGTAAGAAACACCGGATTGGGCAGTTGTCTTAATGTGGCTTACCGTTACCTCAGTTACCGACCGCGTAGCGAGGCTGAGATGAGAGAGCGACTTCAGCACCGTAATTTTGAAGACTCTCAAATTGAAATAGTAATAAATAAATTAAAGGAGCAAAATCTACTGGACGATACTGCCTTTGCTCAGTTCTGGAAGGAAAATCGGGAAAGCTTCCGTCCAATAAGCCAGAGATTAACCCGACTGGAACTGAGGAAGAAAGGGGTGGCTGACGAAATCATCAATGAAGTGGTTAGTCAGACAGATGATAAGGATTCTGCTTACCGTGCCGCTCTTAGTAAAGCTAAACGTCTGTCACATCAGGAATACGAAACATTTCGTCGCCGATTGAGTGATTATCTGAAGCGGCGAGGTTTTGATTATTCGGTAATCAACCAGACTATAAAAAGAGTCTGGCAGGAATTGGCAGAGCAGAGCTTATAATCATCCCTTCGTGAATAAATACAGGCAGCAGTTGCCAGGGAAAGCGAGGTGAAAAAATAATGATTACTCTTAGTCCCATTCTTCTAGTTGGTTTGTATGTATCAAGCTTAATTGTTGGTATTGTCCTTGGTGGCGCAATTATCTTCTTCTTCCGACGGATGGCAGTAAACCGCCTTCTACGTGTCACTCAGCGGAGAGTAAGCAGAACCGTTATCGAATCCAAGGAAGAGGCAAAGAAAGTTATTGAACAATCCAGAGGTGAAGCGGAGAAGATAAGAACATCGGCCGATGCCGAGTACCGGGAACACCGCACGGAACTGCAACGCCAGGAGAATCGTCTCATGTCTAAAACCGAGAACCTAGAGCGAAAGCTGGAAGGGTTGGGGCAACGCGAAAGGGCGCTGGCGAACAAGGAAAAGTCTCTGGAAACCATCCGTGCCCAGATTGAGGAGGTTAGAGACAAAGGGCTGAAACAGCTCGAGGTTATTTCTGGTATGTCCAGTGAGCAAGCTAAAGAGATGCTACTCCAGAGTGTTGAGGCTGAGATGAAAGATGAAGCCTCCCGGCGCCTGCATGAATGGGAAACAAAACTGAAAGAAGAAGCTGATGTTAAGTCGCAGGAAATTCTGGCACAAGCCATTCAGCGCAGTGCCTCAGAGATAGTCTCGGAGACCACTGCTACCAGTGTCCCCCTCCCCAGCGACGAAATGAAGGGCAGACTGATCGGAAGAGAAGGTCGCAATATCAGAGCGTTAGAACAGGCTACTGGAGTTGACCTCATTGTTGATGACACGCCAGAGACCGTTACCCTTTCCAGTTTTGACCCCGTACGCCGTGAAGTCGCCCGAATAGCGCTCACTAAACTCATTCTGGACGGACGCATTCACCCGGCTCGCATTGAAGAAGTGGTGAAGAAGGCTGAAGAGGAAGTAAACGCCAGCATTCAGACCGCAGGCGAACAAGCCGCTTATCAGGTTGGTGTTCAGGGATTACGTCCCGAACTGATTAAATTACTAGGGCGGCTCAAGTACCGTACCAGCTACGGGCAGAGTGTTCTGGCACACAGCATCGAGGTAGCCTTTATGGCACAAATAATTGCCTCTGAATTAGGCGCCAACCCCACCATCGCCAAAAAAGCCGGCCTGCTCCACGATATTGGCAAAGCCGTTGACCGCGAGGTTGAAGGTACTCACGCGGCAATTGGCGCTGACCTGGTTAAGCAATGGGAAAAATCCCCCGAGGTGGTCATGGGCATCGCCGAGCATCATGGTGAAACCCCTAATACCAGCACCTGGGGCTTTATCATCTCCGCCGCCGATGCCATCAGCAGCGCCCGCCCCGGCGCGCGACGAGAATCGCTGGATAGCTATCTGAAGCGGCTTAAAGCACTGGAGGACATCGCTAATAGCTTCAAAGGTGTAGAGAAATCCTTTGCCATCCAGGCAGGACGTGAAGTCAGAATTCTTGTCAAGCCGGAGGAGATTGATGATTTGGGTGCGATGCGCCTTGCCCGCGATATTGTAAAGAAAATAGAAGAAGGTATGGAATACCCTGGACAGATCAGAGTTACGGTCGTCCGAGAAACCCGAGCTGTAGATTTTGCCAAGTAGCTGGTGAGGACAGAGACAGAAATGTTGATACTGGTAGTTGGAGACGTCATCGGCAAGCCGGGCAGACAGGCTTTAGCTAAATTCCTGCCGGAAATCAAACAGGAGCACGGTGTAGACCTGACCGTCGTCAATGCAGAGAATGTTGCCGGCGGTATCGGCGTCACACCGGAGACAGCGGAGGAATTGCTCAAAGCAGGAGCGGATGTCCTGACTTCAGGTAATCATGTCTGGGCACATAAAGTCATCCTTCCCTGTCTTGACAGCGAGATGCCGCTCATCAGACCCCTAAACTATCCACCGGGTGTTCCCGGCAGAGGTTACCTTGTCAAAAAGGGTGTGCTGGTGGTCAACCTCATCGGCAGAACATTTTTTACGAGCAATTATGATTGTCCCTTCCGCACAATGGATGAACTACTAGCAAAATTGGCAGATAAACCATCCATCATTTTTGTCGATTTTCACGCCGAAGCCACATCAGAGAAAGTCGCAATGGGGCGCTATCTGGACGGGCGTGTAAGCGCAGTACTCGGCACACATACACACGTCGGTACGATTGATGCCCAACTCCTGCCCAAAGGTACCGCCTATGTTACCGATATCGGGATGACAGGCCCCATCGATTCCATCATTGGTGATAACCCTGAGAATGTGCTCCAGCGCTTTTTGACCCAGTTGCCCCACCGCTTATCAGCCGGCAGTGGCAAAAGCATTGTCAATGCCATCTTGGTCAGAGTTAATGATACCACCGGTAGAGCCACCGGCATCGAGCGCATTCAGAGGGAGACCGAATAGTGTCCAAGGCAGACCTGCACGTACACTCGACGGCATCGGACGGACACTGCAGCCCTGCCGAAATCATCCGCAAGGCGGTTGAAGTCGGACTGACAATTATTGCTATTTCCGACCATGATACGGTGGAGGGCATCCCCGATGCACTGTCAGCCGCCAGAGAATTCCCTCAGTTGAGAGTGATTCCCGCAGTGGAAATCAGCACGGATATTCCCAATGGGGAAGCCCATGTGCTAGGATATTTTATTGACTACACTAATCAGAATCTCAAGGCCAGTCTGGAACAAATGCGCAACTCACGGTTAGAGCGGGCTCATAAGATGGTAGAGAAACTGAGAGTCATGGGCTTTGATATTGAGTGGAGAAGAGTCAGAGAAATAGCAGGAAGCTCCACTCTTGGCAGACCTCACATTGCTCAGGCATTATTGGAGAAGGGCTATATCGAATCCCTCAAAGAGGCTTTCAGCAAATACATCGGACATGGCGGCCCTGCTTATGTCGAGCGTGAGAAATTGACACCTGTGGAGGCAGTGCAACTGGTACTTAAAGCTAATGGTTTGCCGGTACTGGCACATCCGCTCACAGTTCCCGACCCTGAGTCAACAGTAAAAGAATTGAAAGCCTTCGGAATGGTGGGCATTGAGGTTTATTACGCAGATTATCCCTTTGAAAAAGTTAGTTCATTACTTAATCTGGCGAATAAGTACAATCTCATCCCTACAGGCGGCAGTGATTATCACGGCATCGATGATGTTACCGAGACAATGATTGGAGACATAAATGTCCCGATACGTTTTGTAGAGGAGCTCTTTGCCATGGCAAAACAGAGCGGCTTGCAAAATAGTTAGCTTTCAGAAGTGAGGAGGGCTTATGCTTACCCAGTTCATATTGTTAGCGATCGGAGCTTATCTACTCGGCTCTGTGCCCGCCGCCTATCTGGCAGTCAAATGGTCACGTGGTATTGATATCCGCAAAGTGGGCACAGGTAAAGTCGGGGCAGCAAATGTTCTCAGCGCCGGCGGACCCAAGTGGCTGGCAATACCGGTAGCCCTCTTTGATATCGGCAAAGGAGCATTATCCGTCTGGATAGCCCAATTGATTGGGCTCAGTACAGCCCAACAAGTAACAGTAGGGCTTTTTGCCATTGGTGGGCATAACTGGCCTATATATCTCGGCTTTAAGAGCAGCGGGCGTGGAATTTTTGCCTCTCTGGGTGTTATCAGTATGCTCTCCTGGAAATTGGGGCTCATCGTTCTGGTATTCCCTTACCTATTTTTGCCTATCAAACAGGTTGCTTTTGGAGTATTCATCGCCCTTATTTCTCTGCCCTTCTTCAGCTATTTCCTAGCACAGCCATTAAGCATCAGGGAAAAACTACCAATCACTCTCGGCCTTGTGGCGCTGTCACTGATGGCTCTGCTAAAGCGGGTAGTTGCCCGCCGTACTGAACTCAGCAAGAGCGTACCGCTGGGAACAGTCCTCCTCAATAGATTACTTTTTGACCGCGATATCGCCGACCGCCGATTGTGGATAAACAAGGCATCTGCAGGCAAAGGGCATTGAGATAGTAAAATGCTACATGACCTAATCGCCAATAAGATTCTGGTGATTCCTCTCTGCACCTGGGCAATAACACAGACATTAAAAACAGTGGTAGCGCTAGCGCAGGGCAAGGGGTTTGACTTGAGCTATTTTTTCGGCAGTGGAGGGATGCCCAGCACACATTCAGCAATGGTCAGTGCCTTAGCTACGGCAGTCGCTATGACAGACGGTTTTGGCTCGACATTTTTTGCTATTTCAGCAATTCTGGCAGTGATAGTTATGTATGACGCAGCCGGCGTACGGCAATCCGTGGGACAACAATCGGTCGTTCTAAATCGCATCATACGTGAACTCAGGGACAGACAACCGCTAATTAAGTTAGAAGCGGACCTGAGAGAGTTGATGGGACATACACCTTTTCAGGTCATTGTTGGGTGCGTATTAGGTATTGCAGTCGCCTGGCTCTGGCTATTTATCGCAGGGATTTAAAATCTGCCCAGGTTAATCAAAGTCGTCAGTTAGGACAATTGAGAACGATACCGGCAATATGCTCGTTTTTGCAAAATCACTAATGATTGCGACATGCCTTCACTCAAACCCCACTTAAGCCAAAGATAATATTAACTAACTCAGCCACCAAAATCAAGGGAAAATCCCCCCCTGCACAGGCGAGCAAAATGTTACGCTTTTACGAGGATGCTACTTCTGATTAGAACGACAGACTTCAAAAAGACAGCACCTTTCGCAAAGAGGCTGTTTGCGACAGGCTTCTTTCCCCGCACGAACCAGTAGAGCATGATACTCGTTGAAAAGTTCTGCATCCCGCGGCAAAGCATCCATAAAAAGTGTCTGATAAACATCATAATCATCTTTCTCCGCGGCTAATCCGAGTCGACTGATAATACGACGGGTATAAGCGTCGATGACAAAAATAGGCTTATTTGCCGCATAAAGCAGAATAGAATCAGCAGTTTCAGGACCAATGCCGTAGACCTTTAAAAGTTGCTGACGAAGTAGATTCGTATCCAAAGCAAACAATTTATCGCTGCCATCCTGATAGGACTCACCCAGCCAGTTAACCAGCGCCTTAAGCTTGAGAGCTTTGGTATTGTAATAACCAGAGGGCTGAATGAGTCTGGCAAGTTCATCGATAGGCAGGCGGCGTAGAGCCGATGGCGACATCACACTGGCACTTTTCAGGTTAGCGATTGCTTTTTCAGCATTACGCCATGCGGACGACTGTGTGAGTATGGCACCCACCATCACTTCGAATGGACTATCTCCGGGCCACCAGTGCTGAGGTCCGTACCGCTCAAGAAGCCGCTGATAGATATTGAATAAGACTTCGCTCTTCAATCCTTAC
The DNA here is from genome assembly GCA_026389745.1 of Chloroflexota bacterium. Lineage (GTDB taxonomy): Bacteria > Chloroflexota > Dehalococcoidia > Dehalococcoidales > Fen-1064 > Fen-1064. The sequence goes on from JAPLHG010000032.1 coordinate 30,919, forward strand.
CCATCCGAAACAGTAACATTAGATACTGATTATTTTACCCTGTCATCAATAGCACAACAGCCTCATCCCTACCGGGTGAGGCTGTATGTAATTCAGGGAAAAGTACGGTTTTTAACGCTTGGTGTACTGAGGCGCCTTGCGTGCCTTTCTCAAACCGGCTTTCTTTCTCTCTTTGGCACGCGGGTCACGGGTCAGAAGCCCATTCCGCTTCAGTTTGAGTCTGTTCTCCGGGTTAGCTCTTACCAAGGCACGGGCAATGCCATGTGAGATAGCCCCAGCCTGGCCAGAGATACCACCACCTTCTGTTTTAACCACTACATTGTATTTGCCAAGACTCTCGGTAACGACTAGCGGCTTGGTTACAGTATGGCGATGTTCAACACGAGACAATAACTCCTCGTAAGGTACGCCATTGATGACAATTGCCCCTCTACCCGGCATTATCTTGACACGGGCTACTGCCGTCTTGCGTCTTCCAGTCCCGTAAAAATAAGCCTGCTCCTCCAAGGAAACCTCCCTTTATCTCTTAAGACACTCTTTTTACTAATCTAACTTTTCGGCTCAGCCTCTGGTTTAGTCGCTTTTGCTGAGCGAGCATCACCGGCATAGACCCTCAGCCGCTTCATCATTTTAGCAGTCAGCCGATTCTTAGGCAACATTCCCTTAACAGCATGCTCAATAACTCTCTCCGGATAGGTTGCCATCAATTTCTCCATGCTGACAGACTTGAACCCGCCGGGATAGCCTGAATGACTACGATAGAGCTTTTGTGTTGGTTTGTTACCCGTAACCTGGATTTTAGCGGCATTGGTCACTACGACGAAATCGCCGACATCTGCATTGCGGGAAAACAGCGGCTTGTGTTTGCCCATGAGTAAATTAGCCACACGCGTAGCCAGCTTGCCTAGAATTTCATCCGAGGCATCAATCGTATGCCACTCTCGTTTAATATCATTAACTTTGACACTATAAGTTTTCATCATCTCATTTCCTCGAGCGAACAGGGGTAATTAACCCGCATTAGGCATAAACCACAAGCCAGGAGAGTCGGGCCTGCCAGACCGGGTTTCTTCGACTCGAGTATGCCGATAAACTCAGCCTCATTCATCTTGTGCAGACCTACCTGCACTAAAGCACCGGCAGTGCTACGTATCTGATGTCGTAGAAAAGCGTTAGCCCTGATATTGAAAACAATCAACTCCCCATCCCGTTCCACCTTTGCATAGCAGATCTGACGGATGGTGCTCTTTCCCGGTTCATCACTAATATCACTGGCAAAAGAGGCGAAGTCATGTATACCAACCAGAGCCTGACACGCCTTGTTCATAGCCTCAACATCAAGTTCACTGGCAATACGGTGAGCGAATCTTGCCACCATCGGTGAGCGTGTTTGGCTATTCAGGATGCGGTAACTATACTCTCGACTGATTGCCATGCTCCGCACACGGAAGGAATCCTTGACTCGATAAGCCGATTTTACAGCAATATCCTCATTTAGATAAAAATTCAATCCGCGGATAAATGCTTCCTCAGGGAGAGACGCACCCGTTTCGAAACTAACCACCTGCCCCCGAGCATGAACCCCGGTATCAGTCCTACTGGAAGCCACCAGCCGGACTTTTTCTCCCGTGAGTTTCTCCAGAGTCTTCTCCAGTTCACCCTGAATAGTGGGCGCATTCGCCTGCCACTGGAAACCAAAGTAATTGGTGCCGTCGTATTCCAGCACCAGTGCCAAACGGGTAGTTGTCTTCAGGTTTTGCTCTATTTCGGGAGCAGTCATCGTCAATACCATTATTTCACCAACTCAAGCTGAACAATCGGCGCACCGTCACCCAGTCTTGGACCTAGCTTGACGATTCGGGTATAGCCCCCTTTGCGCTCGGCATACCGAGTAGCAAGTTCATCAAAAACCTTATCAGCAATCTTCTTGCTATAAATGAAAGAAAGTGCCTGACGACGAGCGTGAAGGTCGCCCCTCTTACCCAACGTAATCATTTTCTCCGCCAAACCGCGTATTTCTTTCGCTTTAGCTTCAGTAGTAGTGATCTTTTCGTAACCAAGAAGGTCAGTTACCAGATTACGGTACAAGGCTTTCTTGTATCCAGAAGACCTCGTAAGTCTTCTACCATGCATTTGTAATTTACGTGCCATAACATTCACCTGTGTCCATTGTAATTTTAGCCGCTTGCCGATTCAGTCGTGTCTTCGGTATCTTCTCCCGCCTTGCCATCCTCAGTCTTGTTATCAGCTGGCGGTGTCAAAGACAAACCCAACTCTCCGAGTCGCTCCTCAAGTTCCTTTAAAGACTTAACTCCAAAATTGCGTAGGGTCATCAATCCCTTACCACCCCTCTTTACAACCTCGCCAACCGTTTGGATGTTGCCACGTCGCAAGCAGTTCATTGTGCGTACGGAGAGGTTCAATTGCTCCACCGGCATATTGTACAACTCTTCAGGAATAGATAAGTCAGTAGCCGTCTTTTCCGGTAGCGCTTCTGTTACTTTACCGAAGTTGGCAAAGGGGACAAGTAACTCAGCTAACATCTCGGCACTCTGATTTAAAGCATCAGATGGCTTTATTGTTCCATCTGTCCAAACCTCAAGATACAGCCGTTCCAGCCCGGTCTCCCTGCCGACGTGAACTGGCTCAATAATATAGTTCACCTTACGGGTTGGGGTGAAGATGGCATCCACCGGCATGACACCTACCGACAGGTTATCAGCAGCCTCAGCCTGCCTGAAGCCACTGCCAATCTCGACATCGAACTCTACGTATAGCTTAGACCCGGGTGAGTTCAGTGTTGCCAGATACAACTCCGGATTGGTAATCTCAAAGTCAGCCGATGGCTTGATATCAGCGGCAGTGACCTTCCCCTCATTTGTAACATCCAGAATGAGCTTACCGGGTGCACTGGTGATTGGCTTCAATCTGATTGCTTTGACATTGAGCAGGAACTCAATCACATCTTCTTTGACATTGGGAATAGGCGAGAACTCATGTTGAATGCCATCAACCTTAACACGAGTTATTGCCGCTCCCGTCAGATGACCCAACATAATACGCCGTAGAGAATTCCCCAGAGTAACACCGAAGCCCTTCTCTAGTGGTTCAATCACGAAACGCGCGAAGTTCTCTTTAGTTTCAATAATTTGTATTTTAGGTACTACCGACAGAGCCAAATCTATACCTCCTTACCGTGAGTAGTACTCAACGATGCTCTTGCCATCAAATTTGGCAAGAGTTTCGTCGGGAATTGGCAGTGTTACCACTTGCCCGACGAGCTTCTCCCTATCCAGAGTCAGCCAGCCGGGGATGGTCTTCGATTTGATTTCTTCAGCCAACCGCTTGAAATACTCTTTCTTTATACTCGCCTCCCTACAGGCAATAGTATCACCTTCACTAATTAAATAAGAAGGAACATTTACCCGATGTCCGTTGACCATAATATGGCCATGGAGAACCAGTTGACGCGCCTGAGGGCGTGAATCTGAAAATCCTAGACGATAGACAACGTTGTCAAGCCGCCTCTCCAGCATTACCTTGAGATTATCACCGGTGATACCGGGTTGTCTTTCCGATATGTAAAAGAAACGCTTGAACTGCCTCTCGAACAGGCCATAGGTATAGCGAGCTTTCTGTTTTTCAATCAACTGTATGCCATGTTCAGAAACACGGCGTCTACGTCCTCGACCAGTGGCAGCACTCCTATGCCGCCGCTCCATAACGCACTTGGGTGTTAAACATCGATTTCCTTTAAGCATTAATTTGTCACCACACCGGCGACATAGCTGACAATTTGCTCCTAGATGTCTTGCCATATTTTTATCCTTATACCCTTCTTCTCTTAGGGGGACGACAACCATTATGCGGGATGGGAGTAATATCTTTAATACTGGAAATCGTCAACCCGGAACTCTGAAGCGCACGAATCGCTGCCTCACGCCCGCTTCCCGGACCTTTAACAAAAACCTCTACCTGGCGCAAACCATAGTTTGCCGCCTTTTTCACTGCATCCTGAGCCGCTAGTTGCGCGGCATAAGGAGTGCCCTTTCTCGAACCCTTGAATCCCACCGTTCCCGAGCTACCCCAGGAGAGGACATTCCCTTCAGGGTCAGTAATAGTCACAAGAGTATTGTTAAAACTGGACTGTATAAAAGCACGTCCCGAAGGAATTATCTTACGTTCTTTTCTTCTTGCTTTGCCCTTTTTACCTACTGGCATTATTCCCTCCCATTAGACTGACCATTTACTTCTTGGTAGCGCCGCGCTTCTTACCTCTGCCGGCAACTGTCTTTTTAGCACCGCGTTGCGTACGCGCATTGGTACGCGTACGCTGTCCCCTGGATGGCAGGTTGCGGCGGTGCCGGGTACCACGATAGGAACCTATCTCCATAAGACGTTTAACATTCAGATTTACCTCTTTGCGGAGTTCCCCTTCTACCGTATACTCTCTGTCAATAAGCTCACGAATTTTATTGACCTCACCTTCCGTAAGGTCATCAGCTTTCACTTCAGGATTGACACCAGTCTGCGCCAATATTTTCTGACTCAATTCTGGCCCAATACCATGAATATATTGTAATGAAACCCAGATTTGTTTTCCTCTGGGTATATCTATCCCTGCAATACGCGGCATCTTTATCCCTCCCTGCTCAACAAAAAAACTAGCCCTGCCTCTGCTTATGCTTGGCACGGGGGCAAATAACTCTGACCACTCCCCGCCGTCTGATGACCTTGCACTTTTCACATCTTGGCTTTACTGAAGACCCGACTTTCATATTTCCCTCTTACTTAAACCGGTAGGTAACTCTGCCCCGACTCAAATCGTACGGAGACAGTTCTATTAATACTCTATCTCCCGGTAAAATTCTAATATAATTTACTCTCATTTTCCCCGAAATATGCGCTAATACTTTATGACCGTTTGCCAACTCCACGCGGAACATCGCATTCGGTAGAGACTCCACAACCACTCCCTCGACCTCAATGGTCTCT
>JAPLHG010000072.1 GCA_026389745.1 Chloroflexota bacterium
ATGCCCTTGGCATCGAAAAAGTCCACTACTTCACTTTCACCCTGCCACCACCGTTCCAATCTACGACCGCACAGCACACCACAAAGCACATCAGGCTCATCCGGCAGACTATCGGCATGTGGCAAATAGACTTTCCCAAGTTCAAAGAGTCGGAGACCTTCATCGATATATTTCTTGTTAATCGACAGTGCGGATAACAGGTTAACTCTCAGTGTCGGACGAAGATATTCCTGTTCCGAAGACGCCGGATTAGAAATATGGACAGGCAAAGGCTCCGGTTTTCGTGATTCAGGAGACAGTTTGGTCAGAACATCCAGATTGGTCAGCGAATAGGTAACGAGTTCCTGAAAACCATAACCCACCATCATATTTCCTACACGTCGCTTTAGAGATGTGATGGGCACCGGATTCTGTCTGGGAATCGGCTGGGCGAGCAAGGTCGTGGGAATTTGCTCATAGCCGATGATACGCGCCACCTCTTCAATAACATCAGCGGGGATAAAAATATCGCTCCGCCAGTAAGGGGCTTTCACCCCCACTGATGAAGTCGCTTTGTCTGTCTGACACTCAAACCCAAGAGCGGTCAACGATGAGACAATCTGTTCAACGCCGTACTCTAATCCCACTACTCGTTTCACTTCAGCCGTGGAAAGTCTGATTGACTTCCGTTCCATTTTACCGGGATAGGCATCAACGATACCCTTTGCCGCCTGACCGCCACCCAATTCCGCAATCAGCTGTGTCGCCCGCTTCAGGGCCGGCATTGTCACTTCCGCGCTGATACCCCGCTCAAAGCGCACACAAGCCTCACTGGGCATACCTAAAGTCCGACCGGTATAGTAAAAAACACTGGTAGGTTTAAAACTGGCAGATTCCAGCAGGATTGACGTGGTGCTTTCGGTGACTTCACTGTTAGCACCGCCCATAATGCCCGCCACTGCCACCGCGCGCTCTTTATCGGCAATGACCAGCATATCACGGGACAAGGCACGCTCAATGCCGTCCAGGCTGGTGATTTTCTCACCACGACTGGCGCGGCGCACCACGATGCCCTTGCCATTAATTTTCTCATAATCGAAGGCGTGGAGCGGTTGTCCGTATTCCAGCATCACAAAATTGGTAATATCAACGATATTATTGATAGGTCGCATTCCATAGGAGACCAGCCGTTTCTTGAGCCATTCCGGCGACTCGGCAATTTTGACCCCTGTGATAAGGCTGGCGCAATAACGCGGACACAAATCATGGTCGAGAATCTCTACCGTAACCCGCTCTTTGATGGATGCCCCCGACTCAGCATATTTTGCTTCCGGCAGATGCAGAGATGCGCCGGTCAGAGCGGCAATCTCCCTCGCCAGCCCAATCATAGAAAGACAATCCGGACGGTTAGGTGTTACTTCCAGATTGAAAATCACATCGCCAAGATAATCTGCCAGAGGCATGGAGATAGGTACGTCTTCCGGCAGAAGTAAAATACCCTCGTGGTTTTCCGAGAGACCCAGTTCTTTTTCCGAACAACACATCCCATTGGAGACCACACCACGTATTTTAGCCGGCTTGAGTACTGCCATTCCTCCAGTGTGTCCGTCAATCAGCTTTGACCCGACAGGTGCGTAGGCAATCTTAGCCCCGACGGTAACATTAGGTGCGCCGCAAACCACTGTCTCTTGCCTACCCCCCAGTTCCAGAGTCACCAATGTAAGACGGTCAGCATTAGGATGGCAATTCACCGCCGTAATTTGCCCGACGATAATGCCTTCCCAGTAAGCACCAATGACCTGATAAGACTTAACCTCGATGCCTGCTAGTGTCAACCGATTGGCAATTTCCGCCGCCGGCAGGTTAACATCGACATATTGTTTTAACCAGTTGAATGAGACTTTCATTTAAAATTGCCTCAAAAATCGCAGGTCGGAACCGAAGAATAATCTCATATCGTCAATGCCGTAGCGCAACATAGGAATACGGTCAATACCAAAACCAAAAGCAAAGCTGGTATATTCATTGGGGTCAATGCCACCACGCTCAAGCACCTTAGGATGAGTCATGCCAGCACCGCCAATTTCAATCCAGCCGCTATTACCGCAGAGACGACAACCGCTACCGTGACACAAAGCACATTCTACCGCTACTTCCACGCCCGGCTCAACGAAGGGGAAGTAATCGGGACGGAAGCGCACTCTTCTGCCCTCTCCATAGAAACGGCGGGCGAATTCATAGAAAGTGCCCTTGAGATCAGCCATCGTGATGCCCTTATCCACCGCCAGACCATCAATCTGATGGAACATCGTCAGATGGGTGGCATCGGTGGCTTCATAGCGATAGACTCTGCCGGGTTCAATAACTCTGATGGGCGGCTTCATTGTTTCCACACAACGGGCGCTGACACTGGTGGTATGGGTACGCAGGAGCATGGGATGTTTGCCACGCTCGTCTTCATAATCAATCCAGAAGGTAGACATATCATCCCGCGCTGGATGCTCCTCCGGTATGTTCAGAGCTTCAAAATTATAATAGTCGAGTTCCGCATCATTACTTTCGACAATCTGGAACCCTAGAGAAGCAAAGATGTCACAGATTTCGTGAATGGTTTCAGTGATGGGATGCAGGCGGCCTGCTGGGATGGGACGACCGGGTAAAGTAATATCGCTACGCGCGACGAGAGATTCATCAGTACGGAATGTCTGTTTCCGTGATTCGGCTTTTAAGCTCTCTGTTTTCTGTTCAAGTTGTGCCGACAGTTCATTCTTGATACGATTGGCTAAAGCACCGGCAGACTTACGCTCTTCAATTGGCAACTCCGCCAGACCACGGAGTACATTGGTCAGTTCGCTTTTTCTCCCCAGATAGCGAACGCGCCAAGACTCCCGATTGGATAGGTCAGTAATGGCTTCCAATTCACGAAGAGCGGTCTGCTTCAGTTCGTTAAGACGCTGTAACATGATTGTATTGAATCGCAGGATAGAATCTTATGAGGATTGTTTCTTGGCAACAGTTACCAGTTCGGCAAAAGCTTCAGGTTGTTTCACCGCCATATCGGCTAATACTTTGCGATTGATACCAACGCCAGATTTTTTCAAACTACTCATTAATTGACCGTAGGTCATACCATGTGTGCGGCTGGCGGCATTAACACGGATAATCCAGAGACGCCGCATATCGCCCTTACGCTCGCGGCGGTGCGCATAGGCATAGCTCAATGATTTAATCATTGATTCTTTAGCACGTTTGACAAGAGCATGCTTGGTCGCCCGATGTCCCTTGGTCAGCGCCAATAAGCTCTTATGTTTTTGATGTGTAGTTACCCCTCTCTTAACACGTGGCACAATACCCTCCTGCTTACAGGGAGTAGCTTCTACTCCCGATATTTTCTAAATTAAAATACCCCTCAATAATCAGCCTGCAATAATATTATTTACCCGCGTAGGGCATAAGCCTACTGAGTTTTTTCTCATCCACCGGGCTGATGGGCAGTTTATCGTGATACTCACGCTTAACCCGCGCCGGTTTGTTCCGCCGCAGGTGGCTTGAGCCGCCCTTCATCCGTAGAATCTTACCACTTCCCGTAATGTGAAAGCGGGCTTTGGCACCCTTATGAGTCTTTAACTTTGGCATCCTGTGTTTCCTTTGGTTTTGATTTCTGGGTAGTCCCCGGCGCCAGAATGATATGCATCCTTCGCCCCTCCACCACCGCCTGTCTTTCTAACACTGCCACCCCTTCCAATATCTGCATTACTCTCTGCAACAACTTCCAGCCTAAATCGGCGTGACTTATTTCACGCCCACGAAACATCACGGTTACCTTGACTTTGTCGCCGTCAATCAGAAAATTCTTAATTGCCCTGACTTTGAACTCAAGGTCATGCTCACCAATTTTAGGTCTTAATCTGATTTCCCTGAGTTCAGAGGACTTTTGACCTTTCCTGGCAACTCTTTCCTTTTTAGTCTGCTCGTAGCGATACTTGCCATAATCAATCACCCGGCAAACTGGCGGAACGGCTGTTGGCGCTACTTCAACCAGGTCAAGCCCATTCTTTCTCGCAGTCTCCAAAGCCTGGGCTAAGGTCATAACCCCTAATTGCTCACCCTTTTCACCGACGACTCGAACCTCGGCTACCCTTATCTGGTTATTAATACGTAATGGCTTAACTATGTACTGTAATTCCCCCTTTTAACTTTATGTAGATTACCCAACACAATATAATACATTCTGCCCGTAATAATCAAGTTACGGCTTCAGTTCATTGACACGGCCGGCAATCATCTGTTTGATTTTTACCTTAAAATCGTCCAACGACATAACAGGAAGCTGTTCCCCGGTGCGCAGCCGCACCGATACCGTGCCATCCACCGCCTCTTTGTCACCAACAACCAGCATATATGGGATTTTCTCAAGCTGGGCTTCGCGGATTTTCTGGGCCATCCGTTCGTTTCTGTCATCCACCTGTACCCTGATATCTGAATTTTTTAATTCGGCTTCTAATTTGCGGGCGTAATCCAAATGCAGGTCAGAAATAGGTATAATCATCGCTTGAACCGGTGACAACCAGACCGGGAAAGCGCCGGCATAACGCTCGATGAGAAAAGCCATGGTTCTTTCTATCGCGCCAATTGAAGAGCGATGGATAACAATAGGTTCCTTTTCTTTCCCATCTTTATCTATATAGGTCAGTTTAAAGCGTTTCGGCATCACAAAATCATATTGCACGGTAAAGGCGGTATCTTCCTTACCGGCAACATTTTTCATCTGGATATCGATTTTGGGACCGTAAAAAGCTGCTTCTTTTTCAGCTTCAAAAAAATTAGCCTTCCTTTGTATCAGAACCTGGCGTAAAACATCCTCTGCAAAATCCCAGGCTTCATCGTCTTTGTAGTACTTTTTGTTATCCTTGCGGTCTCCCAGAGATAAGCGGTACCTGTAATTTTCGCCGGCTTTATAGCCTAAGACTGAAGCCACGTATTCTATTAAATCGAGAACGGTG
>JAPLHG010000124.1 GCA_026389745.1 Chloroflexota bacterium
CTCGCCCATTACTCGATTCGCTTGGGTACACGTCCGATGAAGTGGATAACATCTGCTATTCTATTGTCGCACACGTGAACGCCAAGAAAGCTCATGAACTTCTCCATACACTCGAAGCCCGCTGTGTCTCCGATGCCGATAATATTGACCGATTTGGAGCATACAGGATTTTGCAGCGCTGTGTTTGCGAAAGTGATATGGGAAATATGGAAAAGCTGGCCACCGATCTCTCTGCGCACTTGGTGCAGCTGGAGAAATACCGGACTAACCTGCCCTTCTATACACCTACCGGTAAAACCCTCTTTGCGCGCCAGCTCGAATTGCAGATTGCTATCTTCAAGGCACTGGTCGAAGAGTGGGAGCTGACGAGACTGCCGGAAATCTAACCGGTAGAGTAGAGGCGCCAGCTCCCAACCCAACTTATGACGAAAGACGGATCGAATCCTGGGGTGAGGCTGATTAACTGCCTAAACAGGAGGTTACTCATGATCTACGATATCTACCTTCAGGTCAAACGCACGGGTCATACCCATGCTCATATACCGGACTGGCCAGGTTGTAACTGGCTGGCAAAGAGCCCGGAAGAAGCTATGGACCATGCTGAGGGAGCCATTGCTTGTCACCTGGCCTGGTTGCGGAAATATGGCAAGCTCTGCCCGCCAGCCAGTGAGCCAATTCACCCAAGACTTTCTCAGCAGCACATGTCGACTGCAAGCGAAGGTCACCTGATCGGCTTTTTCGAGACCGAACGCCGGCCGGTTCAGGCAGAAGAAGTACCCGGCTTTCTAGATCTAATGACCAGTGCCCGGACTGAACTACTATCGCTGGTGAGCGACCTGCCGAATGAAACCCTGATCTGGCAGCCTGCTCCTGAATCCTGGTGCATTCAGGATGTACTGCGCCATGTAGCCGGAGCAGAACGCTGGTACTTGACACGTATCTTGGACCCCACTACCATCCCACGATTCAAGCCTTGCAAATCTGTCTGGCAGCGCCTGGAAACCGTGCGCGCGGTTGCACTGGAGCGTCTGAGCAGGCTGAACGAAGCCGAGCGAAGCGCGATGGTTGCAGATGAGTCCGGCGAGTTGTGGTCGGCCCGCAAGGTGTTTCGCCGGTATCTGGAACACGAGCGCGAGCATACTGTTCATATTCAAGAGATTCTGAGTCAGTACAGTCGGCATTTGGGGTTCAAACAAAACCCCCATTGGTAAAACCCTGTATCGGGCTCGACCAAATGCAGCAAGAAGAGGCGCACTCGTGATTACGAACAAGCTTATGATCAAAATTGAAAACCTGACGAAAAGTACTAGCTGGAAGCTTCTTGCCTGGAGTGGATTCTGGTTCATTCCCAGCGGCATAGTTCTTGGTCTGATAGCCTGGCAGCCTACACCTTTAAGCGCGTAGCCTGTATTCGTTTCGGAGGTGAATATGTCAAAGTTGACAGAAGCATACACATTCAAGCTGGCACGCATCGCCTTGATCAAAAAACGCGATCATTTCATCGAAAAACTCATCCCGCGCCGTTGTATGGTTGTTTCGGTGGGATTGATCCTTGCCGGGTTGAGCATTCCTGTGCTTATGGTATTACAACTACTGTCGATCACTTTCTTGCTCGGCTTCGTGAGTCTTGCCCTGGTTGCGACCGGCGGGGTACTGGCGCTCATCTTTTGCGGAGAGCTTTAAGATGACAGATAACCTCATCGTTTATTGGTTAGCACAATTCTAATGCTCTTCTTGGTTGTTATCGCTTCCTTTCAGTTTCCTTTGGGGGTTGACTATGTCAGCATGTTTTTTCCTGGAATGGAAACATGTCAGACAATGATGAAATACTTAAAAGGTAGCGCCTATCTAATGCGAAAAGTGTCGTATCCGTTTGGCTTAACCAGTAAAAGAGAATCTGGTAAACTAGTGCTTAGCGGCCTAAATACTCCTGTGGTTCAGCGCTTTGTCGTCAAGCACTTGATGCAGTGGGCGAAGTAGCCACTAACCGTAACCACCGGTGTATTTATGCCCAACTGCACTAGAGAGCGTCCAATACACCTAAAAACCTTTATAAATGTGGAGAACAAGCATCAATTCGTGCTGCTGCCGTGTCAGAAACAAGTGCTGGCTTTGGCGGCTGAAGGCAAAACGTACAAAGAAATTGCACACCAATTGTCTTTGTCCGAGGCTTCCATCCAGTATCACATGAAGCATATTCAAAATTTGATGGGCGTGCAGAGTAAATCGGAAGCCATAGCCATAATGATACGGAAAGGTTTGCTATTATAAGCTAAGTTTTATAAGTTCGGTGCTCCCGGATGTTCATCCTGGTGGCTTTGTCATCCATTTTTCGCAGAAACCAATTTATGCCGGAGTCTTCAAAATGAAACAATGGTATCGTGAAGATTGGTATTTCCTCATTCGGGTGCTTCAAGTAGGTCAGCAAAATCACTATCAGGAATGCCGGTTGGGCTATGAGGTTGGCGACACGTTCGAGTGTAAGTACGAAACGCCTGCCGGCTTTTGTCCAGTAGCGTTCATGAAATTGTTTCCCCTTCTTGAAGTAGTCAGATGTGAGGGAGATTTACGCCAATCAGGTAGTAGTCATTCGAATCGGGTTGAGTTCATCTGCCCTGACGGGGTGGTACTTTTTG
>JAPLHG010000125.1 GCA_026389745.1 Chloroflexota bacterium
AATTGAAGACGGCAGTACTTAATTATGGGGAAGAAGGTATGAAAGTGGTAGCATTACAACAATTTAAAAGAGGTTCAGGGTTGGTTAAATCTCGGATACAGGCGAGGCAAAAAACGAGAAGAAAGGCAAGGAAACTGGGAAAGACATGAGCCCGCGCCATGCATGTTAAAGGTTGTGAATTGTCCTCTGTGTGCTAACCCTAGGGGCGGGCGGTGTAATTGTGGTTACCGCGCAACAGATTAAGGATTCTGCGGATAATATCTGGGAGCAAAAGGGATGGTCGGAAGGCAAGGACGTAGAGCACTAATTTCGTGCTAAGAAAATTTTTCTGAGGTTTACGCGGCACGTGTTAGACATGGCCTGGAACTCCCAGCGTTGGGAATAACAGCAATCGTCTTATAGCGCAGACGGGCTTTGGTATACACGGGAGCCCCTCAATCAGCCCAGCGACTGCGCCATCACACTGCGTTTTCCCTGGCCGTCTCCCGCCACTGATTGCCGTAGAAAAAGCATAGGGCAGTTCGCTATTTTTATGCACGGACTATTGCAGTCACATTGAGCGATGGCTTGATATTTTGTAAGGCTCCCTTGGCCTCAAGACAAGTGACGATTCAAAGAACCTTAACTGGGTAGCGGAGCCAATGTGTCGCTATCCCCCTAAGGATAATTCACAATCATCACTTTTGCTCGACGTAGTGGACGTTCCACCTATGGCAAAGACTACTTACACAGGCTTTTAGCTCCGCACTTGGTGACTTATAAAGCTCGGCTAGAAAACCATGAAGTAACTCTCCACCACTCATCCCAGGTTCGGGCTCACTCGGCCCCGGTAGGTTGATGTAGACTATTTCAGTCATTTGTTTTTGATACTCTATTGATTGTGGCATTATTTACCTCCTATCTCAGAAATGACCCAATGCGAGACAATGGGAAAATACAAGAGAGAACTGTAACTAAATCTAGTCCATAGTTACTTAATTGGCAAATCCCGAAGAAACCCAAAAGGCTGGGTAAAGCTATCCAGTCGGACGGCCCTACCCAGCCAATCGTTATCCGCTGATAACTAATATCTTTTTACTGGGTTAGTTTTGCGGTAACAATCTGAACAGTAGACTGGCCTATCACCACGGGGTTCAAAGGGCACTTCGGTGTCTTTGCCACACGTGGCGCATTTCACGGGAAACATCTGCCGCGGGGCTGACCCGTAGCTTCTGTTTCCGGAACCGCCGCTACCGAAACTGCTACTTCCAGACATGCTCTGCTTTTTTGCTGCGCGGCATGTGGGACAACGCTTGGGCTCATTAGTATAGCCTCTGGATGCAAATTGTTCTTGCTCTCCAGCGCTGAAGGTGAAGGCAGTTCCGCAATCGGAACAGGTAATTTGTTTGTCATCATAACTCATTAGGATGACCTCCTTTTTCTTACTCGGTTAGAGTCTTGGTCATCCAATAGTCGAGGGAAGATTATGATGTTCTACCAATGGAAAACCGTGCTAAACCTAATATGAGCATACACCCAATTAGTTAAATTTACAAATGCGCGCTATGGTCAGTTTATGGCTAGCCTTTTGCCCGATTATATGTGGTCACCTTTATTTTGATATTCTCGAAGTGGCAACACTCTGTTCAGTTTTGCGCACCAAAAAGACCTATTTTTGCTGGATATTTTAAGCGATTTTGCTATTCAATTCACAATATAATGCTAACTCTTCATCGGTTAACTCGTCAAAAAATTTGAAATTTTGTTCCTCGAGAGTATCAACGTGGTTGTGCGGCAAGAGCCACCACGATAAGATATGCTCAAGCATAACCTCAAGGAGCAGCTATGGCGCTTGAAGTTGCCTTGCGTACTCTTAAATCCTGAGGTACCTAAACTCTTCTCGCAGTTGCGACGAGGAACCT
>JAPLHG010000044.1 GCA_026389745.1 Chloroflexota bacterium
ACAATTTAGCGGGTCAAATTGTAATCTATAGTGGGATAGTTGGAATGTTAGATTGTAGGAGAAACCTATGTCAGACCTGGTTCAGGTACGCAAGAAAGCACAGGTGACGCTGCCGCAGTCGGTAAGGCAAGAGCTTGGAATAGAAGAGGGCGACTTCCTGGATATCCGGGTGCGAAGTGGAGAGATCGTGCTCAAGGTTAAGAAGCTGGTTGACAAGGAGCAGGCATGGTTCTGGACAAACCGCTGGCAACGGGGTGAAAAAGAGGCTGAGGAAGATCTTCGCGCCGGTCGGGTGCATGACTTCCCTGATGCCAGGCATGCCATGGACTTCCTTCATAAACAGACCGGGAAGAAATCCAGTAAAACGAACGAGGGCGTCGGTTAATGCCCGTTCAGCTTAGCAACCGGTTTGTTCGTCAGTACGGGCAATTACCCGCGGCAATACAACGTAAGGTAGATAAAGCCCTGAGGCTTCTTGATGCCGATTTCCGGCATCCGGGGCTACGCCGCCATCCGGTAGGGAGTGCTCCCGGGGTTTTTGAAGCCTGCGTCGATGTTGAGTACCGCATGACCCTTGAGCGGCGTAGTGATACCTTTGTCATGCGTAACGTTGACAACCACGATGCGTGCCTCAGGAATCCTTAAAGCATTGGCTTGTTAAGTAGCGGTAGCCAGTCCAGCATCACTTTAAGAGACACGGATTGTTTTGAGATGCGTCTGGGAAAAAGGAATGCAATTGAGCAACATGGGTGCCGAAGCTGAAATCTCGGGAGGCGATGTGGTGTTGTCCGGGGGCTTCTACATAGGCTTTACAACCGGATACGCTGGGTATGCCGTTGGTATCAGGACAAAAGAGGGACAAGGTCGGTACGTAAGCCACCGGTAGACTATCGTCGGCAGCTCTCTTAGCCTGCAAACTTTTCACTTGCCAAAACGCTAGCCAAGGTCCAGGTGCTCCTTAATAGCTTCACGTACTTCATGTCGAATTTGAAGGTCATCCAGATGTCCTGCCGTTCTTCCCAGTCGTTTCTTAGGGACTGTCCTTATCTGGTGGGCCATGATGATCGATTCCAGGGGTTGCCCCGCCTTTCCTTCGCTTAAAAGAACTTCGGAAGGATACAGGTGACGTCGTGTTGACGTCAGCGGGAGTATTGTTACATTCGGGATGGACTGATTGTATTCTTCATTGCTAATTATTAGCACTGGACGTATGCCTTTCTGTTCTGTTCCTATTACGGGGTCAAGATTAGCCTCTATAATCGCCCACTGGAAATTAATCATGAGTCAAAACCCCCGGCAGTTTCAGCATCGGCATATCTAAAATCAGATTCAACCTCCCCTATATCTTTCAGAAATAATGGGTCTTTTAACGCTTCCTGCCATCGAGCTTTTCTCGCCTGTCGCCTCAATTCTTTAAGCTCTTTTAACAGGGCTTGTTCTACCAAGGCATTCTTGCTCGGTGCTACCCCCTCAGCCATAGCTTCATCTAAGGCATCAAGAACATCGGTATGTAAGTTGAATGTAGCTTTTTTTGTTTTTACGCCCATATTCACCTAACCCCCTTCTTCTCTTCGGTGGCTGTATCCGCTTCATATGATAGTACTAGCTTCCATATTATGCAAGTCTCATAAGGAAGTCTCTTTATCACAGGCCACATATGGGGAAAGGAATGATACCGCCATTATAAAAAACGGCTGAGAAAACCCTGTATTTTAATGCCGGGGGAGTGTCAACTAATAAGGAGAGAGACTATCGGATATTAAAGTAGAATTAAGCGGAGGCTTGACGGCACGGGGTTATACTATTTATAATACCCGTTACTACGACCCGCTGATGGGGAGTGTCAACCTATTTTGAGAGGAGGCTGATGACAGACAACGAAAAACAACCACCAAAAGAAGACCAGCGCGTAGAGAAGCGCGCCACTGAGGAAATCAAGCAATCAGCCCGGTACCAGGCAATAAAGAAAGCTGATCTGACCAGGGAAGAGGCGATTCAAAAAACTTCGAAAGCAAAGGAAATCAAGCGAACGGAGAAGCGCGCCACTGATGACATCGAACAATCAGCCAGATACCAGGCAATAAGAAAGGCTGACCTGGTAAGGGAACAGGCGATCGCTGAGGCCCAGGAGGCGGCAAAACTCAGGGCTAAAAAGTAATCACCGCAGTAAGTGATAGGAGGGAAGTTATGGCTCGAGGTAAAATTGAACGTAATATCGCGATGGAACTGGTGCGGGTCACCGAAACGGCGGCCATGGCTGCCGCTCGTTATTTGGGTAGGGGTGATAAGATACTGGTGGACGGGGCGGCGGTAGCGGCCATGCGTTATACCCTGGGCTACATCCAGATGGACGGCATCGTCGTCATTGGGGAAGGGGCAAAGGACCAGGCTCCCATGTTATACCTAGGAGAGCGCATTGGTGGTGGCTCGGGTTTGAAGGTTGATATTGCCGTTGATCCCATTGACGGGACCACCCTCGTCGCCAGGGGTCTTCCCGGGGCCATTTCTGTCATAGCGCTTGCGGCCAGGGGGGCGATGCACTGCCCCACGCAGTTCTTCTATATGAATAAAATTGTTACCGGACCGGAAGCAAAAGACTGCATCGATATCAACGCCCCGGTGGCGGAAAACTTGAAGAACATCGCCCGAGCTAAGCATAGGAAGGTGTCGGAACTTACCGTGGTGGTCCTGGACAGGCCGCGGCACGAGCAGCTGTTATCGGACATCAGGAGTGCCGGCGCCAGGGTCAAATTGATTTCTGACGGTGATGTTGCGGCGAGCGTAGAGGCAGTTCTGCCTGGAAGAGAGCTTGATGTGCTTATGGGCATCGGGGGCACGCCGGAGGGGGTCCTCTCCGCTGCGGCGGTACACTGTGCTGGGGGCGGTATTCAATGTAAGGCTTGGCCCCGCGATGACAACGAAAGAAAGGCCGCCATCGCCGCGGGGGTTGATGTTGATAAAGTATACAAGACGGAGGACCTGATAGATATAGATAGTGACGATGTGTTCTTTGCCGCCAC
>JAPLHG010000004.1 GCA_026389745.1 Chloroflexota bacterium
AGGTTCCTCGTCGCAACTGCGAGAAGAGTTTAGGTACCTCAGGATTTAAGAGTACGCAAGGCAACTTCAAGCGCCATAGCTGCTCCTTGAGGTTATGCTTGAGCATATCTTATCGTGGTGGCTCTTGCCGCACAACCACGTAGCAATATGGTGATTTGCTAAACAGTCACCTAACCACTGATTTGTAGTCTACGTGAGCGTATGTCTTGGGTATTTTTAACCCCCTTATTAGTGTAACAATTTAGCGTTTTGTGACCGCTCGTCATAAGCGTTGCTTGACCGATGCAACTGGATACAGTATCTTGATAAGTAGTTAGTACTACTCCGGCTGCACGAACCAGTTCATTTAGTCGAAGTCAATGCATCTGCGTAATAGGTGGTAAATGTCAAAACAACAGCCTCCGCCAACAATCTACCGGCTAAATGTCACGCTAAAAGAAACTGAACCAGCAATTTGGCGCCGCATTCTCGTCCCTTCCAATATTACTTTACACCGTCTTCATCTTATTCTTCAGGAAATAATGGGGTGGACTAACTCGCATCTTTATAGATTTGAGGTTGGGGCGAAAGAGTACGGTGAATCAGACCCAGACAACGATTTCAATGAACTCGATTTCATCAACTCAAAGAGAGCAAAACTTGTCCAATTGGTAACCGCCAAGGGTAATACGTTTGTATATGAATATGATTTTGGGGATGGATGGACTCACGATCTGGTGGTTGAAGATATCTTGGAACCGGTACCTGGTGCCATTTATCCAATCTGCCTAGAAGGTGAGCGAGCCTGTCCTCCCGAAGATTGTGGCGGGCCCCACGGTTATTCCAGATTGTTGGGAATCATCGTCAATCCAGAACATGAGGAATACAGAGAAACCCTTACGTGGCTTGGCGGTGATTTCCGGCCTTCTCTGTTCAGTGTGGAGAAAGTAAATCGGTACCTGAAGCCGATCCTGCCACATTAATGGAGTAGCATATCCGACTCGGCGACTGCACAAAAGTCCATAATGTGACACAACAATCTAGTTGTTTGTCATTATTGGTAAAAAGGTGCGTTGAATTTCACGTCTAGACTTCAGGCGTGAAATTATGTACCGATAATGGAACCTTTGTTGGTACCCACCCTTGACCGAGAAGCATAACCCGTGATAACCTTATTGCTATTCTGCTAGGAGATTTGATAGTTGCACGCTGGCCATTTGAAAATTTTAAAAAACCTTGCTGAAAGCAGAAACTACGGCCGGGGTCCGGCCCATGCGTTTCAAGTAAGCAGACTCTCCCTAAAAATATACGATGAACTGGTCAGGTTGAAACTGCTTAGCAATAACCCCGAAGACCGCATGATTTTGGAAGCCTCGGCCCTTCTGCATGACATTGGCCATCCGCAAGAGCCCCACCATGAAGTCGGTTTCGATTTTCTGGCTGATGAAATACCGAGACTTACCTCCGGCGACCCGATCTCAAATGGGGCCCTTTCTGCGCTTCTGTCTTCCGTCCTCTGGCATCATGAGAGGAACTATCTCAAGCGGGGGTCTATTGAAATCATTGACCGCGATCGTACAGAAAAACTAGCGGCTCTCATCCGCGTCGCAGACGGGCTAGATATGATCACGCAGCCGGCCATTGAAAACATCAAACTGTCGATTGAAGACGGACGGCTGCGATTTGTGGTCCTGTCCAAGCACCCCGTCGACTTACAGATAGAACATGCCAGATCGAAATCTGATCTAATGAAAAAGGCATTTGCTTTGCAGGATATTATCTTCGAGCACTCAGAGAAACACACGACGTCTTAGTGAGCGTTGCTTCCTTTATCAACCAGTATCAGATTACCTTTGCAATACAGGAATGGGGTAGGGCAGAGCTCCGGTTTCCCAAGAGTTGGTGGCCGCCGGGCGTTGACCCCTTCGGCAATGCCGTGTATAATTATGGAGCATAAACGAAGCAAAAAGGGGCTAAAAAGAGTACCTGCTTTGGCTAGTTTGAAGCTGATGAAACGGGCCGATAATTTGTAAAGTTAGCCTCAAAATGGGCAGTTAGCTCAGCTGGTTAGAGCACCTGCTTTACACGCAGGGGGTCAGAGGTTCGAATCCTCTACCGCCCACCATAGCCTCAATTTCACCCCCGTTAACCCCGAAAAGCCCTCCGGAGGGCGCCTGCTTGCGCGATTTTGCCAGGCTAATTTGGCCGATGATGTAATACTCTTGCCCGTACCTTTGTCCAACGTTTTAGGTCATCATATTTACTCATTGCCACCACCTAACCCAAGGCTGTAAACCCTACAAGTCCCTTATAATCAGTTTCTGGCACGTAAATAAAGAAAAGGACTGTACGGCTACCGTCACGGTACCCGAATTATAGAGCCTTGAGTGTTTTATGTCCAGTTGAGTGATTATACAGTACACTAATGGAACAAAATGATTATCGTACCCAAACCAGATATAATAGACAATAGAAGGTCTATTTCACAATAATAATCATACTATTATCACCCCGCTACAGTACCACCTACTCTTGCCCCACATTTAACACATGTCGAGCTTCTCACGCTCTGCCTCTATCATTCCACCTGGGATGGATTCGCGGACGGAGCTTATCACGGCGCGTGTGTATCAGGTGGTCTGACATCATTTAGGTAGGGTTGTTAGACCACATACTGACAATTTGGGGGTTTCTTTTACCTAGCGAAGTGGTAATGCATGCACTCTATATTAATCTCAAATGGTATTCTCTTAATCTTGAAGCCAGCGCATTCGCGTCCTTCTCATGCTTGCTGAGTTCAGCCCAGAATCTCGTGCCGTGGTTGTGTATCCTGGTATGAACGAGTTCATGTAAAATCACATAATCTATCAACTCTTCAGGTAATGCCATCAACTTCATATTCAGGCTGATGGTGTTCTTATTCGAGCAGCTACCCCACCGGGTTTTTTGATTTCGTACGGACACCTTGCTGTAGGTAAATCGATGTTTCTTAGCCAGGACGTGAAGCCTGGTTATCAAGGTCTTCTCTGCCTTTAGCTTGTCAATAGGAGAATACAATTTTGCTAATTCTTTCTGACGGCTTCCCAGTTGTTGGACTCTTGCTAAGGTTTTTCTTATCCAACGATCATTTCGGTTGACGAATTCCAAGGCTTCCTCGAAAGACACCTGTATTGGTACGGCTACTCTAACGCCCTTATTGGGCTTGACAGTGATAATCGTTCGCTTAGCTCGGCTGCTGTGTTCCAACAGAATCGAGCCGATGCCATCGATATGAATTGTGTAGGGATTCTTCATTGTCATCGCCACTTCAGGGGGTGGGGGGGTGATCCCTTAACTCAACATATAATATGCTTGGGTTCCATTGAAATTGCAAATGTGCAATATTCTAGTGTTTCTGGGTATAGTTTGCCGCTATTGTCTGGGTAGGTAAATGTCAATACCGATTAATCCTAACAATAGTCCAACTTGTGTGCCATCACAACAGGGAAGTTATCGAACACCTAAGAAGAAAGGGCTTCCCGCTAGGTTGCGGTGAAGTTAAATAAATCCTTTAATATCGAACCCGTGTTCTTTGGCGAGCTTCCGGAGTAATAGTATGGCATGGGCAGCCCTGGTTTTCCGGCGGATTCCATCAACGACTATTTCGGTTTTAGCGGCTTCGCGGACCAAATCCCCCATATATTTGCTGTATCCCAATTCTATCAGTTTGCGTGCGGCTTTCTTCTTGCTGATCTTCTCCGCTTTGCTAACAAAATCGATACCTGCGAACATCTGCTTGTCAAACCAGATCATTTTATAATACGTATCTGGCACACGTTGATTAGGAGATAGCTGCTTATTAGGGGCAAATAATGCACCTAACGAACGTATAAGCGAGCGCGACTTTGAAGTGTTTTTCATGTTTATAAACTCAGGCACAAAGTATAGTCCAAGAGCCCCCTTACGAGCCACGCAGAGCCCCTTAAAACTATCTTAATTGTAACTCTTTTGTCCCGAAAAGCAACGAATGCAAACGATTGCAAGTCTTCCCGGGTTGACACCCCCCGACAAATACTCAAATCCTCACCCGGCAAAACACGGTAGGATCAGGCTAATCGCTACTCTAGCATCTATCTAACACCTGCGTCGCAAGGGTTGGGGCACCGCCGTTGAGGGAATGCGGTTGTTATCCTTACCAGAACTTCGACCGCCGCTCCTTATGTTGAACCCAAGGTTATCCACCGGGCTTGCTAAATTGTGTGCTTTCTTAACGTCGATGGTGGCCAGTTCACTGTACCTCCTGGTCATTTCCAGGTTGGAATGCCCGAGCAGCTTTTGCAGGCTGAAAACATCCCCCCATTCCTGAGAAAGGTAATGGCAGCGGTATGGCGTAGGGTGTGGGGCGAGCACCGCACTCCCACCAATCCGGCTTTGCGGCCATAGATTTTCATCATCTGTTGTATCATTTTTTTGCCTATTGGTCTACCTTTTCGATTGAGGAAAACGAAATCGCAGTTCGCGTTAACGGGCTCCGGACGGAACTTTTCGATGTAGTTCCACAGCAAGCGCTGCACCCGCTTCCCAATCGGGACGAGGCGTTCCTTGTTCCCTTTACCCAGCACCCTGGCAATGCCATCTTCCAGCCATAATTTCTCCAGCGTCATGCTGCAGAGTTCGGAGAGTCTCAAGCCGGTGTCAAGCATGGTCAAAATGATCACCTGGTCCCTGTAACCGACCGGAGTGCGGGTATTGATGACGCCGAGAAGTTGCTCGATCTGAGGCGGTGAAAAAGTCGCGACGATTTTGGTCGGCGGCCGCGGAATTTTTACCTTCTCGAACGGGTGAGCCGGCAGGATGTCTTCTGAGACCAGCCAGGAATAGAAAATTCTCACACTGCGTGCGTAGCAGTTGACAGTGTGACCGGAAAGCCCCCTGTCTTGAACATGGATGGTGGGATGAACCGAGTAACATTTGACGTGTTGCAGATAGAAGATGAATGCCCGGATCTCCTGGTAAGTGACAGATGTCAGGGGCATGCCGCCGTACTGCGAATCGAGAAATCTCAGGAAGATTTTCAGGCCCTGCTTGACGGCTTCGATGGCTGCGGGGCTTATCCCTTCGGTGCCGGCGCAGACCTGGTAACCGTA
>JAPLHG010000048.1 GCA_026389745.1 Chloroflexota bacterium
CGCTTGATGCCGCGACCTTGTAACAAGAATACGTTTGCCAAAAAGAGGGCGATTATCAAACCACCGTATTGTTTCCCTTAACCTTACTACCTCACCTACCACGACAACGGCCGGAGGTTTCAGCCCGCTCTCTTTCACGCGGTTAACAATATCCCTTAAAGTGCCTACCACCGTCTTCTGCTGCGGTCTGGTGCCATCTTTGACAACCGCCACGGGAGTGTCAATAGCCCTGCCATGTTCCACAAGCTTAGCCACGATTTTGGGCAGATTTTGCATGGCCATAAGAAATACAAGGGTATCCACGCTGGTAGCCAGCTTCGCCCATTGTATTCCCGGCATAGGCTGGCACCGCTATGGCTGAAGTGACGCCGGGTACGACTTCGAAAGTGAGCTTGTTTTTCGCCAGCTCTTCAGCTTCCTCTCCTCCCCGCCCTAAAACAAAGGGGTCGCCGCCCTTAAGTCGGACTACGTTTTTCCCTTCCTTTGCCTTCTTCACCAGCAACCTGTTAATCTCAGTCTGTGGCATAGTATGCTCGGAGGAAGCCTTACCGACATATATTTTCTCAGCCTCTTGCCGTGCGTAGTCTACTAATAGCCTCTCATCGACCAACCGGTCATAAACGATGACATCAGCCTTCTCAAGACACTCAAGCGCCCTCGATGTGATAAGCCCGGGGTCGCCAGGTCCCGCCCCAACAAGATAGACTTTACCTGATTTCATTACGCCTCGCCTCAGCAATAAATTCGGATGCCCCCATTTCCAGCATTTTTCCGGCTAACTTTACCCCCAATTCTCTTGAAGACGTGACATCGCCCTCAATTGAATCGCGGAGCACCTTCTTGCCAGCGGGACTTGCCACCATCCCTTCAAGCCTCAACTTGATCCCATCTAGTGTTCCTAGAGCAGCAATTGGAGCACGGCAGCCTCCGCCTAATTCGCGAAGAAACATCCGCTCAGCACTAATGCATTGCCACGTAGGAAGATGATTTATGGGTAAAATCCGGTCTACTATCTCTTTATCATCCGACCGTGCTTCCACAACCAGTGCCCCCTGTCCGGCTGCAGGCAGGAAATTCTTGAGAGGCAAATACTGGGTAATCTTGTCCTGCCAGCCCAAGCGTGAGAGAGCTGCCCCCGCAAGGATTACTCCGTCCACTTCGCCGGAAGAAACCTTCCGCAGGCGAGTGTCGACGTTTCCCCTGATGCTGCACGTTTCGAGGTCAGGGCGAATTTGAGCAACCTGCAAAGTGCGTCGCAGGGAGCCCGGAATAAGGTCATACAACGGCGCCTTTGCCACAAGGACATCTCTGGGGTCATCTCTCTCGGTAACCGCTATAAGCCCCAAGCCTTGCGGAATATCAGTGGGCACATCTTTCAGACTGTGCACCGCAAGGTCAATCCTGCCATCCAGTAATGCCTCCTCCAGTTCCTTGACGAAGACATCCACTCCGATTCGGTCAAGCTGAGTGTGGTGATCGCGGTCTCCAGCAGTAACTATTTTTTTGATGCTGATTTCGAGGTCAGGGTGTATAAATTTCAACCTGTTCACCACTGACTCCGCCTGAATCAGGGCAAGCCTACTCCCTCGAGAACCAACAACAATTTTTGTCCTCATTTAGGCCTCTCTGCATTCAAATTGAAAAGCTCCTTTACCATCTCGGCGCGGTGACCGTTTTCGTTTGTCTTAAGATACTGGATAGGGTCTTTGAGTATCCTGGCCACTATTGATTTCGTCATTGCTTCCAGGCTCTCACGCTGCTCGTCTGACAGTGGTGGCAGCTTCTTCAGTGTCTTGCTCAGTTGAGCCGAGCGTATCTCCTCCGCCCTGCTCATCAGGGCACCAACTATCGGTCTGATTTTCAAATCCCGCCACCAGGAGGCAAGTTTATTGACCTCATCCGCTACAATCTCCTCCGCCCGGTGAATTTCATTCTCACGTTGCTTGCGGTTAGAGTTGGCAATCTCGGTTAGGTCGTCAATATTGTAAAGAAAAACATTACCTATTCGGCCTACCTCAGGCTCTACATTCCGAGGAATAGCGATATCAATCACAACCAGAGGAAGTTCGGAGCGATTTCTCATTGCCTCCTCTACCTTGTGGAAGTCCAGTATCCAGTGAGGTGCTCCGGCACAGGTGATAACTATGTCTGCAGAGCAGAGTTCTTCTGAAAGATTACTCAGGTCCGTTGGTACACCATGCAGGGTTGTAGCCAGAGCTTGGGCTCTGCCCTTCGTGCGGTTGGCAATGACGATTTGCGATGCACCCCTCTCCCTAGCAACTCTGGCTACCAGCCTACCGGCTTCTCCGGCACCAATGATCAACATCCTGCACTTTCTCAGGTCGCCGATTACACCAGCCGCCAAATCCACAGCTACCGAGCTGACCGAGAGGGCATTCTTACTGATTCCCGTCTCTTCGCGGACGCGTCTTCCTGTTCGAACCGCGCTGTAGAAAGCCTGACGAATCGGGAGATTGACCATCCCTGTCTTCTCCGCAGTTTCCAGCGCCTGCCTTACCTGGGCCAGAACTTCATATTCGCCAACTATCATGGATTCCAGCCCGCTGGCGATTCGGAAAAGATGCCTGGCTGCCTCCATGTCCTGGGAAGTGTAAACATATTTGAGTAACTCACCGCTGGAAATGCCCAGCCTGGTTTTCAAAAAGGCTAGAATTGCTTTCTCGGCGTCATCTCCATCACAATCATCGACTGTATAGATTTCAGTACGGTTGCAGGTAGACAGGATTACGCCCTGTGGAACATAAGCATGTAGCAACGACAAGGCATCGATTAAACTCTCGCCACTGATTGCCACCTTCTCACGTATGGTAATCGGTGCTGTCTGATGATTTATACCCACTAAGCTAAGTTGCATAAAGACAACCACCTAAAGATTTTTACTTTTGTAGAGCCTTCAGATTACTGAGTAGGAGAGTCCTGGCTTTTTCGCTATCACCTTTTTTAAACAGGTCAATCAACAAATCCAAATCTAGGGCTCTCTGCCAGTCATCACCATTAACCTTGATACCCTGACTCTTTACCTCCGTACGCACTTCGTCAACCAGAAGAGCCAGAGCGGCATACTCTTCTTCCAAATCTTTCTCCAATCTGGCTCGGATTTTCCGGGCAAGAGCCGGACTCCGTCCTGCAGTGGAAACGGCAATCGTAATGTCTCCCCGCCTCAAACATGACGGCACAATAAAATCAGAGTTGCTCGGGTCATCCACCACGTTGACCAGGATGCCCGTCCTATTAGCTTCCTTCACAACTTCAAGGTTAATATTGTGGTCATCGGTCGCCGCTATGACAATTAATGCCCCTTTTAAATCACCAGGATGATATAGCTTCCTCTGTACAGCTATTTCCCCGGTCTCAGCCAGCCTATTTAGCTCTGTACAAAGGTCGGGGCTAATTACCTCGACACTGGCTCCATTGTCAAGCAGCGTCCTCGCCTTGCGCAGGGCGACCTCTCCGCCACCGATGACCATGCACCTCTTGCTAGCGACTTTTAAGAAAAGCGGATAATAGGAAGGCAGCTCTCTCTTCATACCAGGTATTTGACCCTCGTCTTTTTGAATTCTTTAGTACTGTACAGCAGCGCGTAGTCTGTGAGACCGGTTTCGCCAGATATTCTCTCCGCTATCTCCCGGCATAACTCTCGGGAGCGGCCGTGAATCATAGCAAAGAGGTTATAATGCCAAACTTGGTTTGTCGATCTCTCGTAGCAGTGGCTTACCTCTTTTAACGAAGCTAACTTCTGTCCGGCACCGTCGATTCTGTCCGATGGAGCCGTCCAGCAAGACATAGCGTTTGCCGTAAAGCCCGCGCTCTTGTGGTTAATAGAAGCGCTAAAACGCCGAATAACGCCACGCTGTTGAAGCGACCGACATCCTGCCAGAAATTGTTCTACGTCCATACCTACTCTTTCTGCCATCGCTGAGAATGGTGCGGGGACTAAGGCCAGGTCCTGTTGTAGTTCGTTGATGATTAACCTATCGGTACGAGAAAGCTCGACCTGCTTGGCAAGAACACACTTTCTGTGGGCAGTTGGTGTGTTCTGCCCATCCTTGTCCATATCAAAGAAAGCACCTATCTTAAACACTTTTACCGCCGGCAACGAGAAGGCAGCTTCGACACTGGTAGAATGAGTTAGCTGTTCCAACTCTGTCTCAATATCATTTGCCGTAGGCAAAGCCAGGGTAAACCATAGGTTGAATTGATGCTCTCTTTCATACCCGTGGCTGACCCCTGGGTGCCCGATTATGATCTGCTCCACCTTCTCAAGCCCAGTCTGAGCCACTTTCATTGCCACCAGGGTGGTATGATAGCCGAGGCTCCGGGAATCCAGCACCGGACCTATCAGACGAATAACTCCATTTCTTTTTAACTGTTCAATACGTTGGATAATTTCATTACCACTTGCACCCAGTCGCCATCCCAAGCGAGCGTATGGTTCCCGTGTTAACGGGAACTCTGTCTGT
>JAPLHG010000081.1 GCA_026389745.1 Chloroflexota bacterium
ATGGCAATTTGGAAGTTCTCTGGAAGCTGAGGGACCGCCATCCCGGTGATAGGATAGTGCCAATAATAAAGACACTACGGTAACAGTATTTATGAGGCAACCATTACCTCTTCGGTAACAGTTTATTATGAGGCAATACGGCCAGGACACAAGTGATTGACACATTATGTTGGCGGAGGGTATGCTATGGCTGTCACGTTAAATTTGGTAGGAAGATTTATGGAAGAAAAACTCCCACGCAAAACAGAAAAACCCTGGGGCTATGAACTATTATTTGCTCTGGCACCTCAGTATGCTGGCAAGATAGTCTTTGTGAAAAAAGGTTTCCGCCTCAGTCTCCAGTACCACAAAGAAAAAGATGAAAGTATGTATCTCCTTCAGGGTAAAACTCTTTTCACCGTTCAATCTCAAAATGGTAAGCCGACGGAAACGGTGGCTGAACCGGGTTTCTGCATTCATCTCCCGCCGATGACGATTCACCGGGTTGAGGCGCTGGAAGATGCCACTATCCTTGAGGTTTCCACCCCACAGCTTGGCGATGTGGTTAGACTGCAGGACGATTACGGACGTAATAAATAGCCGAGCGGTTTTTATCACGTCGGTTCACCAAAAGCGGACTAATTTTCTTGCCTCAGTCTATTTCAGTTCAGACGTGCAGTTAGGACAGCGTGTGGCGTTGAGGTTTATCTTGGAGAAGCAATAAGGGCATTCCTTTGTGGTGGGTGCGGCAGGCGCCTCCACTTTCTTAGCCTCAAGTTGGCGGCGGGCTCTGTTGACTGTGCGTACGATCATAAACACCACAAAAGCAACGATGATGAAGCTGATGATGGTATTGATGAACGTGCCGTAATTGATAGTCACAGCTCCGGCTGTCTGTGCATCGGCAAGGGAAACATAAGGTCCTGCTGTTCCACCTTGTTTTAAGACTACAAAGAGGTTGGCGAAATCGACTTTACCCAGTAGCAAGCCGATGGGCGGCATAATAACATCTCTCACCAGCGAAGAGACGATTGTCCCAATGGCGGCACCGATGATGATACCTACCGCCATATCCAGGACATTGCCCCGCATCACGAACTCTCTGAACTCTTTGAACATTCACTACCTCCTTTACTAGCAAACCGTTCTTAAAACAATTTTGTGCTTTTCGGGTTACAATAAGATTGAAATAGGTAATGCTAAATCATTTGTTCTGATATTCAAGTTCGGTAGAACTACTCAGTAAAAAGTGTTGGGTGACAAAATAAGAGCCGACCAGCATCACAATAAACAAGGTGCCGATAGCCAGGATAGCACTTCTACGTAGCGTCATCTGTAGTCTCCTGTCAGATTCAATAGCTGGGTAGAAGCACCGGTATCAAATCTTCCAGTTGTAAGTTATACAGGTAATCTGCTGTCAGTAGTATAAGGGATGACGGCAGTTTATCAAAGCCATACTATAGGGTACTCGCCATGTTTGTCAAGGTTTGTCATCAAATTCCAAAGTTAGACCGATGGGACAATGGTCGGAGCCTATTACCTCAGGCATAATATATGCTCTGGTAACTTGACTGAGCAGGTTTTCCGTAACGAAGAAATAATCGATCCTCCACCCCACATTTCTCTCCCTGGCTCTTGATTTCATATCCCACCAGGTATATTGTCTCGGCTCTTTATTAAAGTGGCGGAAGGTATCGACGTAACCGCTGGTAACCAATTTATCCAGCCAAGCTCTTTCAATAGGTAGAAATCCGGATATCCTTTCGTTTTCCTTCGGTCGGGCAAGGTCTATTTCTTTGTGAGCGGTATTAACATCACCACAGACGATGAGCTTCCCCCCTTTGCGACGCAAAGGTTCCAAAAAATCAAAGAAAGCTTCATAGAAGCCTAGTTTGTATTTCAGCCTTTCCGCACTCTGTTTACCATTTGGGAAGTAGATATTAAGAAGAGTAAATTCAGGATACTCCGAGATGATGGCTCTACCTTCTGTGTCAAATGTCGGCACACCGAAGTCGTTTTGGGCCCTTAATGGTTTAACTTTCGTGAGTGTAGCGACTCCAGAATAGCCTTTTCTTTCGGGATAGTTCCAGTAGACTTGGTAACCAGGTGGGGCTAACAGGTCACCGGTGAGATTTTCAGGGCTGGCTTTAGTTTCCTGTAGGCATAGTATATCCGGCGATTCCTTGTTCAACCATTCTAGGAAACCCTTTCTTGCCACCGACCTGATACCATTAACATTCCAGCACAGTATTTTGGTTCCCTTCATAGATAGTTATCTCTTTGGAGCTTTGCTAGACTAATCTTACATCAGTATCCTATCCTTGTCAGACGACGGTGTCAATAACCTGTTTTGATAAAAATTTAGCTTCAACAGTATTGCAATTTGTCATAATGTTGAGTATAATATATAGCTAGAAGGAGGCAAGTGGTTGGTCAAAAAATTGATTAATGGCTTGTCTCTGAGCATATATTAAGTGGAATATACGCGGGCATGATTCTCAAATCCCGCTTTTTAATATTCTCTTACTGCTCAGTCAGCAGCCAATAGCGAATCAGTTGAAGTATTCCCAGACTAATTTTAGTATTTCCTTGAGTGTCTGATTTGCTAGATATGGGGCCTAGGGGATAGTACCTTAGGGGGAATTATTGTTCCCTCTGAGTGTGATATTTCTATCCACTTGCAGGACGATGAGTCACCTATCCCGATTGACCATCAAGTAAACATCACTTTTTGACTGGCCTTACCTTAGATGCGGAAATCCCGGGTTTTGGCTCTAATATTATTTACTAACGAGCCCGGTAAAGTGATGTTATGAAGATATTCCCTAACCGCGGTAAAAGTAAGAGTGATAAGAGTCTTGCCCTTTTCTACGGTGAAGCGGCAACTACCTCGGTAGAGAGCGCTGGCTGCGCTTACCAGTCGCCATCTATCATTGCTACAGGGGCTGAAGCACAAAGTGTTGCTTTTCTGAGCGTGATGACGAACCTTGTCTTGGGCTTGTTGCTGATTAAGGTGCCCTCCCTGGTTGAGGGGAAGACACCAATGAAAAAAACTGTCGTTTTAATCGCTACTATCAGTGCTGCGACCTGGCTGCCCATCATTTTGCTGCTATTGTTGTTCGTAAAAGTAAGCCCTTTCCTGCTCATCGCCTTATGGATTGTTAGCCTGGTGCCCACTACGCTTATGATACCTCTGCGCGATAACTGGCTAGCTAATCTTGTTCCGTCAGAAAAAATGGGCCGATACCTCAGTTGGCGTTCCGCTGTCGCTGGTGTCTTCTATCTGATTACCTTCTATCTAATGGGTTATACATTGGATAGCTCTGCAGCCCATATTTCGCGGGGTTATGCTTTTGTTTTATGTATTGCCTTCGTCGCATCAGTGGGAAGTGTTTTTCTGTATAGTTCCATCCGCCCACCAGCTCCGATTGTCAAATCCCAGACAGCACCAACAACCACTTTCATTAGCTTCTTAAAGGGGGCGAGAAAAGAACATCTGGGCACATTCATTCTCTTTGTTTCTCTCTTCACCTTTGCAGTAAACCTGAGCGGGCCTCTTCTTTCCGTTTATATGTTGAACGAACTTCACTTTAGCTATATGACTTTTACCGCAATCGTTTCCAGTGAATATATTGCCCGTATCATCAGCCTAGCGTTCTGGGGTAAACAGGTCGATAAAGTCGGTAGTCTAAAAATCCTGAGACTGGTTTCTTACCTTATCCCCATCTCTCCTATCCTGTGGTTATTATCAGGGAACTTCTTTTATCTCTGCGTAGCACAGATATTCGCAGGGACACTCTGGGCAGCTTTTGACCTGTGCTGTCAGACCTTCCTCTTCAAATCAACTCAGCCGGAGCACAGATTACGCTATATAGTTTACTACCGGAGTCTAACGACACTATCAGTGGCGCTAGGAGCTTTAGTCAGTGCCCTCCTCCTCAATAACATGATAGCTATTAGGGGTAGCCAAATATTGGGTATGGTGCTCCTTTCCGGAGTCATGCGGCTGGTTGTCTCTCGTGTAATGTTGCCTAAACTCAAACCCGGCGGTATTCCTGATGCTATCGTTCATGAAGAGCTGGCTCGAGAACTAGAAAAGGTTAATTATCCTGCCAGACAAGGCCTACACTATCATCCGGAAACATGGTCGCGGGTTGTCAAAGGAGCGGCGGCCTTCGGCGCTATCATCGGTAAAGCGGTGAACAAGTTATCGTCGCCCCGACCAGTAGGGCTTTATTACAATCCGCAAAAATGGGCGAGTTATATGGGGCATAACTCTGACCTGCAACCGGCTATGGTACAGGTGAACAGCAGTGAACCAGACCCTGAAGGACTTTATTACAATCAGCAAACATGGTCGGATTATATGAATCCGACCTCTGCCAATCAAGTGGCAAATACCCGAATAAGCGCTAGTGCACAAATAAAAAGAGAGGCACTTTATTATAACCCCGAAGCGTGGGCAAAATTTATCAATCAGACGGCGATGGCTGAAGCCAAGTCTATTGAGAATAAGAAACCTGCCCGCGAAGGACTTTTCTATAATACGCAGAGATGGGCTGATTATCTCAAGCGATCGTTGGTGCTTAACGCAACGACAATACGAACTGGTGGTGAAGGTATAACAGTAAGGCAACCAGTCTTCTACCATCCCGAAATCTGGGCGCAGTATAAAAATCAGTCATCTTTATCTAGAGTGGTTGCTGCCAAAGTTAGTGCGATGCCTGCCAGACAAGCTCTCTTTTATCATCCGGAGGAGTGGGACAGATTTATTGACCCCGCTATGGTTCGCATTGGTAGAAAATCAGCGATTGGCACTACTTTTGCCCGGCAGAATACTGTTAAGAAACTGGAGCGACGTGAATTATCGACCAGACGTCTACCCGTTACCACCCCTCCTCTAACAACAAAGCGCATTAGAATCTCGCTGTCTCCAGCTTAGTCAACTGTCTCTACGCGCTCTAGCTGTTTCAGAAAATGGTGAAGAAAAACCAGTAAACAAACGCATTGATTGCGGTTAGTGGCACACCAATCTTGATAAACTCCCAGAAGGTTAGTGTTTCCCCTGATTTTTGCTCAGCATTCTGGATGATGATGACATTGCTGGCGGCGCCGAGAATCGAAAGGTTGCCGGCGATGGTGCTGCCTGCCGCCAGTGCTACCAATTCCTTGCTATTAACTCCCAGTTGCATCAGCATTGGCAGATAGAGTGCTACCAGCGG
The DNA here is from genome assembly GCA_026389745.1 of Chloroflexota bacterium. Lineage (GTDB taxonomy): Bacteria > Chloroflexota > Dehalococcoidia > Dehalococcoidales > Fen-1064 > Fen-1064. The sequence goes on from JAPLHG010000081.1 coordinate 5,202, forward strand.
GACATTGGAGATGAACTGGCTCAGGACAATGCTGGTGCCCATAATTACCGCCACTGAGGTTAGTTTCAGGTTCGTGGAATTAATGACTTTCTGGAAAATGCCGGAATCCCAAACACTAGCCATCAAAATAAACATCGCCGCAAAGAATATTAGAGTTGACCAATCGATTTTACGGACGATGTTGAACCTCTTCGGGCTAAAAAGAACAATGGGTGATGCTGCCCCCAGCGCAATATAAGTTAATCTGAAATCAATCTTCAGCCCAGCGAATACCATGACAATCTTAGCCAGCACCAGTACCACAAGTAGAATCAGAGAGATTTGGGAGAGCCGCGCCAGTTTGGGGTCTTTGATTGGCTCGGGATGGTCGACGATGCTCCTATGGCCAAATTGCTTACGGTAGAAAAGTCGCAAGAGCAGATAAGCTGTAAACAGGTTCAACAGTGTCGGTAGCAAGAGATAGCGGAAGAAGGTAATAAAAGGGTTGGTAATATTGCCATTGATGGCGATGAGCAAGTTCTGCGGATTTCCGATGGGACTGGTGACACTGCCAATCGTCACGGCAAAAGCCAGCGCCAGTAGTAGAATCTTGGGTGAGGTGTCTATTTTCTTTGCCAGCAATAGAACAATCGGCGTCCCGATAATTGCCAGAGTATCATTCATCAAGAATGTGGACATAATACCCATGCCGAACAGGATGAGGAGCACCAGGCTATCCAGTGAACGAGCTTTATGGAAAAGACGGTAGGAAAGATGAGATAGATATCCGCTGTCTTCCAGCGCCTCTCCGACGGTAAACATTCCTAAGAGAAAGAGCATTACATCCAGATTAATGGACTTTAGGGCTTTCAGCGGGGAGATTTGCAGGGTCACTAGAACGGCAATAGCGCCCAATGCCATTATCTGCCATATCTGAAAGCGGAATTTACCAATCCGCCTGACGATAATCAGAATAAAAACGAGCGCCAGAATTATTACTGAAATCATATCCTACTATTATAATCAAAGATGCCCTGATTTATAAGGGGTAGTGAGGGTTTTGTTCTGAAGGTTTTTTATAATGCGATACGTGTACCCATAGCTATTTTGTGCTATAATTTTTAATTACCTATGAAAAAAGATTTGATGAATATTCTGGTCTGCCCGGTGTGCAAGGGGAAGCTGACACTCACTATCGAAAAAGAAGCCGAAAAGGAGATTGTTAGCGGTAGCCTCTATTGCGGTAAGTGCGCAGTGAATTATCCGATTGAAGACACCATTCCTAACCTTCTGCCGCCGGAGAAAAAAGGCTAGTCAGGGCGATAGGTTACCCGACTGGTGGGGGATTCCCACACCTCGATGCTGGCGAGCGAAACCGGGGCTCCCGCCAGCCTTTTCTTTAATTTCTGGAAAATTGTGCTGGCGATGTTTTCCGACGAGGGATTGATCCGGTTAAAGGGCGGAGCATCATTAAGACAGGTGTGGTCGTATTTTGCCAGAACTTCTCTCAGATGGTGCTTCAGTAATGTGAAATCGTAGGCGAGCCCGATATCATCCGGTTTGTCAGCTTTTACTGTAGTGACCACCTTGAAGCGGTGTCCGTGCAAAGCTTCGCATTTTCCCTGGTAACCCCTGAGAAAGTGGGCGGCGTCAAAATCCATTTCCACAGATATTTCATACATAGTTTCACCTCAGGAATTCTTCCACTTAGTCACATCATTCGAGCTATCTTTCAAAGACCAAAGCAATTCTTTAATACTTTTCCCGTTTACCGGATGCACCAGATTCGGAGCAATATCAGCCATCGGTGTTAGAGCAAAAGCCCTTTCTATCAGTCTTGGGTGCGGGATAACCAGCTTGTGGGTGTTAATAGTCAGGTTGCCATAAAACAGTATATCAATATCAATCAGTCGTGGGCTATTGGGTGGTTCCGTCTCCCTGCCCATATTGGTTTCAATGCCTTTTACCAGAGTCAGTAGTTCCATCGGGGTTAGTGAAGTAGCCGCTTCACAAACGAGGTTGAGGAAGCGTGGCTGTTCGGTATTACCCACCGGTGCGGTATCATAGACAGGGGAGACCTGATTTATATGTATTTTCTGAGACAGCAAAGACATTGCCCGCCGCAGATTATCCTGTCGGTCCTTCATATTTGAGCCCAGTCCGAGGTATATTTTGACGGGTTGTGATTTTGATTGATTGGCTTGAGGGCTTGTCATTTTCAGGCTCTTTCCGTGATGCTAATTATAGCATATAGACGGATCGGAAGCTCCACTGTTTAGAGTTATCTCTTCGAGTACACTTTGCAAAACGGTTCTGCTCTTGACCCGGAAATGATAAAGGAAGTGCTGGACGTGATGCTTGCCCTTGCCAAAGAGGGGATGACAATGGTGGTGGTTTCCCACGAGATGGGGTTTGCCCGTGCTGCCGCCAGACGCATTATCTTTATGGATGAGGGGCAGATCATTGAAGAAGCCCCGCCCGAAGAGATATTCAGCTCACCCCGCCACGAGCGCACCAAACTCTTCCTCAGCAAAGTGTTGTCTTTATAAGTACGTTGCTTTTACGCAAGGTAGAGTCTAATGAAGTAAAATTTTGCCTTCAAAATACTGGTGGGCACGCGTAAAGGTATCCCGCGTATCCTGATTGAAAGACTTGCGGTTACTTTCAAATTGCTCTTCCGTTGGGACGGAGTTCTTATCTAGGCATCTATGATAAATAGTGTCAGTGGACATATTATACATTTTAGTCAATGGTATTAGCACAAGAGAGAAATGGTTACAATACCCTTTTTTCTTGTCAGTCACCCACGTTTACTGATATACTAAACCCGATGACAGTTACAGCAAAAGCGGTGAAATATGAGACTATCATCGGGCTAGAGGTACACGTTCAACTCAGTACCAAAAGTAAGATGTTCTGTAATTGCAGTGCCGATTATGCGAATTCTTTGCCTAACACTCACGTTTGCCCGGTGTGTCTCGGCATGCCTGGTGTTTTGCCGGTCATCAACAAGCGTGCCGTAGAATACACAATGATGACGGCACTGGCGTTGAGCTGCACTATCTCTGAATACACCAAGTTCGACCGTAAGAATTACCCTTATCCCGACCTGATGAAGGGCTACCAAATCTCGCAATACGATGCGCCTATCGGGAAGAATGGCACACTCACGATTGAGGTTGACAGACAAAAGAAAAACGTGGGTATCACCCGTGTCCACCTTGAAGAGGACGTCGCCAAACTTATACACCGCAGTTCACCTGATGGTAGGGCTTGCAGCTTGATGGACGTCAATCGTAGTGGCGTACCTTTGATGGAGATTGTCGGGGAGCCTGATTTACGTTCTCCCGGGGAAGCCAGGCAGTACCTAGCCAAACTACACAGTATTCTCCAGTACATTGGAGTATCCACTGCCAATATGGAAGAAGGCAGTTTCCGGTGTGATGCTAATATCAGCATCCGTCCAGAAGGTAGCGAGAAACTACTCGCTAAGGTTGAAGTTAAGAATATGAACAGCTTCCGGGCGGTCTTCCGGGCGATGGAGTACGAAGCCCAGCGACAGCGCAAAGCCGCTGAGGAAGGCAGACGATTGGTACAGGAAACCAGAGGCTGGGTGGAAGAGGAAGGCAAGACAGTCCCGCAACGCAGTAAAGAGTATGCTCACGATTACCGCTATTTCCCTGAGCCGGATTTACCTCCACTCTTTGTCAGTCGTAAGTGGGTGGAGGCAGTAAAAGCGTATCTGACAGAATTACCGGAAGCCCGGCGCGACCGTTTTGTCAGCGAATTCGGACTGCCGCTTTATGATGCTAATCTGCTGACCAAGTCCAAACCGATGGCAGATTATTTTGAAGCCTGTCTCAAAATTGGCAAGCCCGAAGGTCTGTCATTGACGAATAGAGTTAAAATGACGAGCAACTGGCTCCTCGGCGAATTCAGCCGTTTGCTTAATGCCACAGGTACTGGAATCAACCAGTCAAAAGTCAGTCCGGAGCAACTCTGCCAGTTGCTGGACCTAGTTGATAAGGGAGTAATCAGTGGCACCAGTGCTAAGGCGGCATTCGAGGAGATGTTCAACACTGGCAAAAGCGCTGAAGATGTCATCAGTGAGCAGGGGCTCAGCCAGATAAGCGATACCGAGGTGATTGTCGCTGCAATCGCTCAGGTGATAAGCGCCAACCCTCAGGCGGTCGCCGATTTTAAGGCGGGTAAAGAGACGGCTCTGAAATTTCTCGTGGGACAACTAATGAGAGCTACTAGAGGTCGCGCCAATCCGCAAGTGGCAAACCAATTGCTAAAAAATAAGTTAGGGGAAAGGTAAAATGCAAACCGCTTTGAATATCGTGCAGATTGTAGTTTCAGTTGCCTTAATACTGGCCATACTGTTTCAGGTAAAAGGTGGTGGCATCGGAGGTATCTTCGGACAGTCGGAGTCAGTCTTCCGCACCAAGCGTGGTGTGGAAAGATGGCTTTTCTTGGGAACCATTGTCCTGGTAGTCGTTTTCGTTGTTCTTTCCATAGTGACCATGTTGACTCCTAACTTGTGACAAATAGGAATGCCGTAACTACCTTCACCATTGACTTCGACTTAGGTGATGGCCATATCACCGCGATGAAGGGTATGGTATTTACCATGTCGGCAAAGGACAGGAGATAAGCAATGAAGTTTAAGGGTTTTATGATGATAATCCGAGCACCCTTTTTACTTCTAGCAATGGCACTCGGTTTTCTAGGTGCCAGTATTGCATGGTACAAGTCACGAGAGTTTGGCGGCGATTTTAATCTGGGGTATGCTTTTCTAGCTGGTTTTGGGCTGATTGTTGCTCATATCAGTGTCGATGTCTGGAATGAGTACTTTGACTACCGCAGTAAAATTGATTTTAAGACCTATAGAACTCCTTTCAGCGGTGGTAGCGGTGCGCTCCCCTCCGGACTCGTCACTCCCAAACAGGCATTGTGGATAGGGATAATAAGTTTGATAATCATTATCTCTATCGGCATCTTCTTTACGGTGGTCAAGGGCTGGCTTCTTCTGCCGCTACTTGTGGTTGCAATCGGTTGCATCATCCTCTACACGCCGTTCATTCTCAAGATGGGTTATCCTGAATGGTCAGCGGGTTTGAGTCTGGGCATTCTGCCAATCCTCGGGGCTTACTTTGTCCATACCGGCGAATACACGATTTCAGTCTTGATTGCCTCAATTCCATCAGGCATTCTGGTGCATAATCTACTCCTGCTGAACGAAGTCCCCGATGTTGAGGCAGACATCACTGCGAAGCGCCGTACTTTGCCCATCGTCATCGGTAAGAAAAAAACTGCTATTTTCTATTCAGTGCTGATGATACTCGTTTACCTGTGGCTCATCGGCGCCGTGATTATCGGCGCTTTTACTCACGTCGTCGTAATGCCGGTCTTTACCTTACTCGGGCTGCTGACCTTTCCTCTGGCATTCAGGGCGATTGAAGGTGCTTTCAAATACGACGACATGAGTAAATTCGTGCCGGCAATGGCGAATAACGTATTTGTGGTGTTGCTGACGCAATTGCTGATAGGTATCGGGTTCATACTCGGGGGAGTATTTTAGTCAGGTGCTAGCCTTTGGTGACCGAGAAAAAGCCTCCGCATGATATTTGACTGCTGTTCCCGGCAGGTATGACCTTATTAATCGTATCTTCACTAACTAAACTGTCATTCCACTTCGCCTCAGACGTGGGGGCGTGACAATCCCTTGGTGAGGAGGTGTCTCCGCCTCCCAGAGATTGCTTCGGGTACTTTGTAATCTCGCAATGGCTATAGCAAGGGAGAGACTTTTTGTCCCGACGGGTTCTGAGTTACCTTACAGTAATTTTCTAAACCTGCCCTTCAATATACTGCTCCCTTAAAGTGTTTAGAGCGGCGAAGAATTCCTTCTGCATAACACACATTGTGTGCATACCCTTCGGGGGTTACTTCGATCTGTACATTATCCTTAACCAATCCTGAAATCCTGAAAAACATTAATTCCCACCATAATTTGCGATTGGCATCATCGCCGAATCGCTGGCGGAATTTCTGCGGGTCAAGAGACATGCCAAAAAGTTTCGTCAGCATATAATATCGCAAATGTTCACGCTCCGAAAGCCGACGCCAGCTCATGATGGGCAGTTTGCCGCTGGAAATCAATTCATCATACTTCTCCAGCGAGAAGGTATTGACAAAGAAATCGCCGTTCAGGAATCCCACGGAACCAGCCCCCACGCCAACATAATCGTCATAATCAATAATATATTCATCAATTAATCTGTCGCTGCGGGAAAAGCACCATGCAGTGGAGGCTTTATAACCACCCTCATAAAGTTCCCGTAGAATCACATCGTAGAAGTCTTTCTCGCGGGAGTTGTCAACTTTACTGAATTGTCTTTCCAATTTGCTTTTCTTGTGGGGCGAGGGTGTTAGCGGATAGAAAGTTGCCTGGTCAAGTCCCAGTTCTTTGAAAGCGGCAATGTCTTTTCCAAATTGTGTAATCGTCTGCGTTGGAAAATTGAAGGTGAAATCGGCATTAACGGTATCAAACTGCCCTTGAGCCATTTTCAGTTTTTCCTTCGCTTCTTCTCCGCTACCTACCAGCCTGCCCATTGCCTTCAGTAGATCATTATCGAAACTTTGCACACCGATGGATAGTCGGTTAATACCCGCTTTCTTTAGGGCGGCGATAGCCTCCGGATTAATCTCGCGGTGAGTTGTTTCCATCGAGATTCGCTTGACGTTTAAATTTTTCTTAAGAAAGTTAATAAATTCCAGCAGTTCATCCATCAAAACAGTCGGTGTGCCACCGCCGAAGTAAAAGTCGGAAAACCGGAAGCCTCGCTGAATATAGAATTCTACTTCTTTTTTCAGGTTAGCAAAGTAACGTCGTGCTTTTACTTCATCAAGAAGATATCGATTGAAACAACAGAAGGGACAGAGCGTCCGGCAGAAGGGGATATGAATATAGAGGGATGCCCAATCATCACGCTCGGTTTTCTCCTGTGGCGCCATTGGTTCGGGGAATTTGTCGCTGAGTTGCAGGAATTTTCTTCCTTCCCGGCGGGTAATATAACCGGCAAAGCGGGCGGCAGTTGTAGTTAGTTTATCGTTTGTCATAGCCATTACTATCTAATAATATCAGTTGCGAGCGGCTGTGTAATAATTGGCGTTGTTTGTTTCCCCGAATACTCCTCTCCCACC
>JAPLHG010000105.1 GCA_026389745.1 Chloroflexota bacterium
GCGAAACTCGTTTAATATGAGAATCAGCGTTGATCAAGAGAAATGCACCGGCTGTGGTGATTGTACCACTGCTTGCCTCTTTGGGCTGGTTGACATTATCGATGAAAAAGCCCGCATCAAAGAAGAGGGCTGTACCCTCTGTGGGGCTTGTCGTGACGCCTGCGTTTTCGAGGCTATCCGAATTGAAACAGCAATTGAAAAGGTCATGGTTGGCAATGATTATCATAGCGTCTGGGTGTTTGCCGAACAACGCGACAGTAAAATCAAAAGTGTCAGCTATGAACTACTTTCCAAGGGCAGAGAACTGGCAGACACTTTGAAAACAGAATTGTGCGCCGTCTGCTTCGGGTACAACGTAAAAGACATTGAGCAGTTGACCGCCTACGGCGCCGATAAGGTTTATGTGATTGACGATCCCGCTTTTGCCAACCAATCAGAAGACCCGTATGTCTCGGAACTGGTCAGACTCATCAAGTTGTACAAGCCGGAGATTGTTCTTGCCGGCGCTACTCCGTTTGGGCGGTCTTTCTTCCCAAGAGTCGCCGCCATTTTGAGAACAGGATTGACCGCTGATTGTACAGGGCTGGATATTGACACCGAGAAAATGCTTTTACGTCAGACCCGTCCCACTTTCGGCGGCAATGTCATGGCAACCATCACCTGCCCGGCAAAGCGACCGCAGATGTCCACTGTCCGCCCGCGTGTTTTCAAGAAGAATACGACTGACATGACGAGGAAAAGTCAACTTATCAAAGTCGATTTCAATAAGGAAGCCGCTACCTCGAAAACACGCCTCCTTAACTTTGTTGCTGACCTGATGGAGAGGGTGAAGCTGGAGGATGCGGATATCATCGTTGCGGGTGGACGCGGACTGGGTAAGCCGGAGAACTTCCAGTTGATTAGAGATTTAGCTTCGGCGCTGGGCGCGGCGGTTGGTTCATCCAGACCGCCAGTGGACGAAGGCTGGATTCCCTATTCTCATCAGGTAGGACAAACCGGCAAGACTGTGTGTCCCAAACTCTACATCGCCGTCGGGATTTCGGGGGCTGTCCAGCATCTGGCAGGCATGCAGACCGCTGACTGCATCATCGTCATCAATGACGACCCTAACGCACCAATCTTTCAGGTCGCCACTTACGGCATCGTCGGCGACCTCTTCAAAATTGTGCCGCTATTGGCAGAGAGATTGAAGAACGGGTAACTTCAAGAGAGGTATTATCCCTATCCCGTTAACAGAGATTGAACCCATGTCATCAGAAAATAAAGACCGATAGCGGCAACAAAGGTAATGCCCCACACCTTTTTGCTCCACTGGAAGACCTTATAGCCGTCAAAGTTTCCGAAGGGTAACAGGTTAAACACCGCCAGCCAGGCATTAATCTCCACCCCGATTATTGTGATGCCCCAGGCCAAATTAACCGTCGATTCTATCTGACTAAAAGATTTACCTGTATTCGAGAGGTAAAAACCCACAAAATAAACGATGGCAACAGATAGAACTGCGAAAACGATTGAAAGTATGATATTAGCAATTGGTCCTGCCAGTGCCGATTTACCCAGTCTTACCCTGTTTTCGGAGGAATTCTGCCCCATCTCGATGTGCACGCCACCAGGTGCTGCAAGAAGAAAACCTGCGAAAGAAGCCGCCATAGCCAGCAAAAGACCGGGTATCCAGACATGATAGACAGCCCTAAAACCATACCGTCTGGCAATAATTCTATGAGCTAACTCATGAAAAACAAAGGCAAAAAACACGACTACCAGCGATTCGATGATAGTGGTGCGTAAACCCGCCATATCTTTGAATGCATCTGTGCCACCGGCAATGGCAATACCGAAAGCAATTCCTAGCCAGACAACCGTAACGGCAAATTCAAGAATTTCTTGAAGAGTATTCCCATTATTTTTTATCGTTCCTTCATTGCCTTGTTGCATCTCCAAAAACCTTACATCTTTTTCAGTCAAACAATAACTCATTAAAAATCATCTACGGCACTATTGTCAACTGGACATGAGACCTGGTTTGTTAAACACTCTCTATTACAGAATCTGAGGTTGACTTTTGCAGAGACTGCATCATACCCTATAAGAAATGGCTACTGCTGCTCGACTGCCGCTGATTGAAGAACTGGACACCAAGTTGTCGCCGGTAGCTCTTTTCGAGCTTTTCCGCCACGAGCCGTTCTGTTTCTTTCTGGACAGTTCGATGGACCCACAGAAACTCGGACGCTACTCATTTATGGGCAGTAGACCATTCCTGATATTAAAATCACATGGCGATAACATCACACTCACCCAGAATGGTAAAACAACTATCACCAAAGGCAACCCATTTGATATTCTGGGTAAATATTTCGAGACCTACCGATTGGAAAGTAAGAATGCACCTGTTCCATTTATCGGCGGCGCTGTCGGCTACTTCAGCTACGACCTCTGCCATTTCATCGAACAATTGCCGAAAACCGCCGTCGACGACCTGCAACTGCCAGAAAGCTATTTCGGCTTCTATGACCTCATTCTGGCTTACGATAATCTGCTGAACAAAACCTGTATAGTTTCCACCGGTTTTCCTGAACTTGATGAGGCAAAAAGAAACAAGAGAGCCGGAGAACACCTGAATGAATTCAAAGGCAAGCTGAATAAAATATCCACCCCGATATATTCCACTCCTGCTGTCGGTAAAATCAGTCTCAAAGGCAATTTTACTCACAAAAATTACGTTAAGGCAGCGGAAAAAGCGCGACAGTACATCATTGACGGTGATATTTTCGAAGTGAGCCTCTCCCAGCGTTTCGAAACAGAAATATCTGTTACCCCTTATGAGCTCTACTTGCGGCTACGGCAAATCAATCCTGCCCCCTTTGCTTCTTACCTGAACTTTGACGAAGCGACTATTGCCAGCGCCTCACCGGAAAGATTTCTCCGCGTTCAGGGTGATTGGGTAGAGACACGACCTATCAAGGGGACACGTCCTCGCAGTAAGACCCCACAGAAAGACCGGGCATCGGCACGAGAACTATTGGGTAGCATCAAAGACCACGCCGAAAATATGATGATTGTTGACCTGGAGAGAAACGATTTAGGGCGGGTTTGCCGTTACGGCACGGTCAAGGTTACCGAACTGGCAATCCTGGAGAAATTCCCCACTGTTTTTCACCTCACATCCACGGTGGTCGGCAGATTGTGCGAAGATAAAAATCGCATCGACTTGCTCAAAGTCGCCTTTCCGGGCGGTTCCATCACTGGTGCGCCCAAAATCCGCGCGATGGAAATCATCGATGAACTGGAGCCTACCAGAAGAAGCATCTATACCGGCAGTATCGGCTACCTCAGTTTCGATGGCAATATGGATATCAATATCGTTATTCGCACCTTCCTCATCAAGAAAAATCGCGCCTATTTTCAGGTAGGCGGAGCGGTGGTTTATGACTCCAATCCGGAAGATGAGTACCGGGAAACTCTGGATAAAGCCCGAGCTTTAATCGATGCTCTGAATACGGTGGCAAGACCATGATTCTGGTAATTGATAACTACGACTCATTTGTTTATAACCTCGCCCAGTATCTGGGAGAGTTGGGCTGGGAGCCGATGGTTTTTCGCAACAATCGTATCACTCTAAAGGAGATTGAGAAACTTCATCCCTCTCATATCATTATCTCTCCTGGTCCCTGCACACCACTTGAAGCCAGCATCTCCAATGACATCATTCGTCACTTCGGCGGGAAAATTCCCATTCTTGGAGTCTGTCTGGGGCACCAGTGCATTGGTTATGTCTACGGCGCGAGAATCAACCACGCCCCTGTCCCGACACACGGTAAAAGCTCACTCATTTACCACGACGGCAGAACCATCTACAAAAACCTGCCCAATCCTTTTGAGGGTGGACGTTACCATTCACTGGTGATAGACTTGGGGAAACACCAGACAGAACTTGAGAAAACAGCCGCTACCAACGGCGTCATTATGGGGATAAGACACAAGAAATTTGTCATGGAAGGCGTGCAGTTTCATCCGGAATCCATTATGACCGATGTGGGTCACACCGTACTGAGTAACTTTCTGGAATATACCGAGCCAATTTGGTAGCAGGAGTAACCATGAAGGAAATGGTTTATCTCAATGGCACTCTCGTCCCCCGCAGTGAAGCCAGAATATCCGTGATGGATTACGGCTTCCTTTTTGGCTACGGACTTTATGAAACAATGCGCGCCTATAATGGCAAGGTATTCCGACTGGATAATCACCTGAACCGGCTGGCAGACTCCGCCAAAACACTGGGAATTCAGGTGGAGATACCAACTCTCAGAAAGGCTATTCTGGACACAATTCAGGCAAA
>JAPLHG010000095.1 GCA_026389745.1 Chloroflexota bacterium
CAGCCGCATATCTACCCTGGCGTAACCCTTGCAACCGAAGAGACGGAATACCTTTAGTACTGCCTGGGCGATGGCTTGTTTATCTGAAGTGGTTATATCGGCGGGGCAAACAGCACTGGTGCCATTGAAGTAAAGGCTATTTTCATTCCATTTGGCATCGAAAGTAAGAACCCTAGGCAAGTTTTGCGGCAGAGAAAACACAATCTCAGATATAGGCAAGACGATGAGCTCTTTATTTCCGAAAGCTGTGGCATTGAACTCACGGCCATCAATGAATTCCTCCACAAGGGCATCTCCACCGTAGTAATTACTCACAGTCTTCACTTGCCTGATTAGCGAATCATGGTCATAAACAACACTCATTTCAGAAAGACCGTGGCTGGCATCCTCACTACGTGGTTTAACAATGCAGGGATAGGCGAGATTAAAGTTTGAGATGGTTTCCGGGGTGAGTACCTGATAGTTTGGTGTCTTGATGCCGACGGATTTCAAGAGTGCCTTGGCTTTTGCTTTATCAAGAGCCAGTCGTAGCGGTTTGCTGGGACAACCCGTGTATGGTATTTGTAACTCCTCGGCGATTTCTGGTACCAGAGCCTCAGTTTCGGAACAATCATCAAAACCTTCAAACAGATTGAAGATTAAATCAGTATTGAGTGATTGGAGTTTCAATCTTAATTCACTAATTGGGGGAGTAAGTGGTGTCATGGTAACATTATATTTGAGTTCAATGAGAGCATTTTCGACGGCATGAACTGCTTCGAGAACATCAAGTACTGCCGCCGCCTCATTTGTGAGGCCAAAACGTCCCACAATTGGTTCATTATAAACGATAGCTACTTTTGCACGCACAATAGATATCTCTCCAGAGCGGCGTTGAATACCGAAGCAATCAGTTCCTCGTGTTTCCAGCCCAATTTAACTGCCATGATGACTAGGTCACTATAATCGCCCAGACCTGGCAGTGGGTTTATCTCCAGCATATATGGTATGCCATCAACGCCAACTCTGAAGTCAATCCGGGAAAAGTCCCGGCACTCCAGCACCTCAAAGGTTTTTAGACTGTACGCGGCAATCTTTTCTGAAGTCTCCTCTTTGAGATGTGCTGGGCATTCGTAATCAACCGTGTTTCTCCAGTCTCGCTTCACTTCAACTGTGTAAACAAAACAGTGGCCACCCTTTCTGGGCAGGATGCGCATCATCCCCAGCAGCATCTCGGCAACTGTCTCGGTGGCCTGTTCAGGATTATCTATCAGTGAACTGGGATGAACTCCTTTGCTTGAACCCTCATAGGCAGGTTTGGCGATTGCCGGAAAGGGGAAATTGTGCCAGGATATCGTGCGTAGTTCTCGAAGGCGGGTAATCACTCTCCACCCTGGTGTTGGAATACCGGCTTGCGTTACTAGTTTTTTGGTCAGAGGTTTATCCAGACAAACTGCCAGACACCCTGGGTCTGAGCCGATATAGGGAATGTCCAGCATCTCCAGGATGGCAGGCACCTGAGCCTCACGACTGCGGTAGTTGCCTCGTCCCTCAGAGATATTGAAGACAATGTCAACCTTTTCGTGGAGGATATTCCGGATAAACTCCGTACCTCCACCTAATTTAACTACCGAGTGCCCTATTCCTTCCAGAGCATGCCCGATGTAGTCAATAGTAGCAGGCGAGTCATATTCTTCTAATGCATCATCAGGTGCGACATCCTCAAGGATTACTGCTTCCTTAAGGTCATAGGCCAACCCGACCCGCATGTTTATCTCCTCACGACTGGTACTGGCACTTTATCAAATGTCTGGTAAGCCATATTAGCATCAATTGCTACCTTACTGTCTGTCATCGGTTCCATTTCCACAGGTACGCTACCTGGATTGCGGAAGCGGAAAAGATGACCCTGGTAATTCTTCAGTATCAGCTCACCTTCGGTTTTAGCTATTACATAGTCGGGTTGGATGGGTACTTTACCGCCACCATGCGGTAGGTCAATAACGAAGGTGGGTATTGCCAGACCAGAGATGTGCCCTCTCAATCCTGCCATTATCTTGATGCCGGTTTCCACCGGGGTGCGCAGGTGCTCAGTACCCTGTACCTCATCGCATTGGAAGAGGTAGTAAGGGCGGACTTTACTCTTGAGAAGGTTATTACATAACTTCATCTGCGTTTCCACGGTATCGTTGATGCCGCGTAGAAGTACACACTGGTTGTTAACCGGCACTCCACTGCGGAGGAGTCGGTCACAAGCTTGAGCGGCTTCGGGAGTGATCTCTCGATAATGGTTAAAGTGAGTATTGAGCCAAATCGGTCCGTATTTAGACAGCATACTGCACAGTTCGTCATCAATACGCTGAGGCAGAACTACCGGGAATCTGGTGCCAATCCGGATGATTTCAACATGCTCGATTGTTCTGATTTTAGAGATGATGCTTTCCAGCCGTTGTGTGGAGAGTGTGAGTGGGTCACCACCGGAGATGATGACGTCTCTGACATTGTGATTGCGGCGGATGTAATCTAACATCGCCTCAATTTCCTCATCAGTATGCACCCAGCCTCCATTGTGCCACTCACGTTTACGTGTGCAGTGGCGGCAGAGCATTGGACAGATATCTGTGAGTACCATCAAAACACGGTCGGGATAGCGGTGGACAAGTCCCGGTACGACAGAGTCCCTTCTTTCCTCAAGCGGGTCTTCCATACCAAAAGAGTCCATGCTTATTTCTTCAATAGAGGGGATAGCCTGCTTACGGATGGGGTCATCGGGGTCATCCAGATTGATAAGGGATAAATAATATGGTGTGATTGCAAGAGGATACTTTGCGGTCACCAGTTTGAGTTGGGATTGTTCCTTAACAGATAGAGGGATGAAACGTGCTAATTCCGTGACAGAAGTGATTCTGTTTCTGAAATGCCACTTCCAATCGTTCCAGTCTGAAGCCGAAACGCGACTAAAGAGCCTGTTTCTTCCGGAGGCAAAGCCCGTACCTGGGGGCTCTTCTTCCTTTGCCTCTCTTATGGTTGTAGTGTTACTCGGAGGTTCTTCTTCCTCGCTTACCATGGTAGTCCTAATTGCCGTCGCCGATCTAGTCACCAATCTCACTCCTTTCGTTCGTGTTTTCAGGTTTAACGTGGTTATTTTTAATAATTTTGCTCTCGGCTCTAAACTCACATATATAGTGTCTTTTATCAAGATATAACATTTGCCAAAGTGGTTGTCAAGCGGTTTTGAGAAATTTAGAAAAAATATTTTTCGGCGCTGTGAAAAATTGCCGTTTAATGATGCCGATTTCTCCAGAGTTTATTAATGCTTTTGAGTGTGGCATCAGGCAGACTTTTTAGTTCATCGGGGTTAATGCCGCTAAGCAGGAGTTCTTTAGTGTTTACTTTCGGTACCTGGCGTACTTCTGAAATACGAGGAGTGAAGATAAATACTATCGCAAGGCGAGCTAATCCTGAAAGCAAAAACATGGTGAGCAAACTGCTTTGCTTTATAGTTGGCATATGAGGAGCTATGATGCCACCCAGCAGTGCGCCTAAAGAAATGCCGCCGTACATCAGCGCGTTATTGAGTGCAATATAGCGTGTGCGGTTCTCTGATGGTGCGGCATCATATAAAAAAATACTGGTAGCGAGGTTGAAACCAGCCCAAGCAAAACCTGAGACTACTTGTGCGAAACAAAGATAGTAGACATTAGCGCTGACCAGCCACAGTATTGGTACAAGAGGAATTATTAGGGAGGTAATCTTGAGCACTTTGATGTTGCCGAAACGATCAATACGCTTACCCCAGTATGGCATGCATAGCAGAGTTACTAACGAGGCGGTGGAGCCGATAATAACATAGGTGAGGTAGCTGAACTTTAAATCACGGAGCATATAGACAGAGAAGAATGGTCCTGCCAAGTAGACTGTGAAGTTGATAAATGCACAGTAAAGGATAAATCTGCCAACATTGGTGGAGTTCAATGTTCGACTAAGTTTTAGGATGTCTTGTTGCTTACTTTTGGGAACCACAGCCGGTGGCTCGTACATTTGTGATAGGAAATATACTGAGAAAAAGCGAGAAACCAGAGCCCCGGCAAAAATAATAGAGAAGCCAAGGAATGTATTGTTAGTGAGGACTTGCAGTATGCCGCCGGCGATAAAGGAAAAAATCATCGCGACCAAGCCGCTGATTCTATTTCTTGAAGAAAAATAACGTCCTCGCACTTCTCCGGGGACAAGGTCAGCCATCATACTGCTCCAGGGTGCCATTGACAGGGAGTCAAAGGCAGTACCCAGAGTGACAAAAGCTATCAACCACCATATCTGTTGGCTGGGAAATATGTAAGGAATAAGGAGGATAGGTAGCCACATCAGGCAGTGCAGGAAGGCGGCTGGCAGTATGAAGCTTTTACGACTACCTGCTTTCTCTGCAAGACGTGGAGCAAAGAGTTGGGTAAAGACCATCGCCGCGCTTGGAATGCTGGAAAGTAAACCGATCTGGGTGGTAGAGGCTTTCATAGCTAGGGCATAGGGGGTGATATAGTTCTGAGTTAGACCTAGCATTGCTGAATAGCTGGAGCCATCCAGTACGCTATTTCGCAGACTTTTCCTAACCTGTTCTTTTGTCAGATCGGTTGGGACTACGGGGTGTCTTGGAGGGTGTTGGATTTCGGTAGAGATAAGAACTCACCTGCCTTGCGGATTCCAGTATTACTGAGTCCTATTATATGCCACGGTAGTATGCATTGCTAGAGACATGGAATCGCCCGGGAACTGTCGACTGAAAATACAGGGGGGCTGAGGATGCAATTACTATTTTTGTGGCAGGTTTTCATCCGTAGCTGTTTTTGTGGGTGCCTGCTTTTCCACAGGTTTACCCATTTTAGCAATTCTTCGGATGCCCAAAACGAACATGCCAATAATTATTATTAGCATGCTCATTGCCAGTAGTCCGAAAAGAACCATCAATATAAGGCCAAAGTCCATCTGCTTTTTCTCAACTTAAGCACATTATATTAGGTAAGAATTATTAAATCAAACATAAGTCACGATGGTAAGTTTGTTAAATGGGGGGAGTACAAATTATAGAAAGAAAAATTGACAGCCAGCCAATGAAAAACTAATATGTTTACATCAATACTGATTAAGGAAAGTAGATGAACATTCTCGTGACCAATGATGACGGCATTGATTCTCAGGGATTATGGACTTTAGCTGAGGCGATGAGCCGGGTGGGGCAGGTCTTGGTCGTCGCGCCGGAGAAACAACAGAGCGGTGTTGGTGCGAGCATTTCACTGCATAACGGTATGAGCGTTGTAGAGATGCCATCGCCGGTTTTGGGTATCCGTGCTTATGCCGTTGGCGGTACCCCGAGCGATTGTGCGTTTCTCGGCATATGCCGTCTGTCTCAGGGACACGTTGATTTGGTTGTTTCCGGTATTAATCTTGGGCCTAATGTTGGTAGCGATATTCTCTATTCAGGCACCGTGATGGCGACCTTGCAAGGTTATTTCCGCAAGATACCCTCCATAGCAGTCTCTCTTTTCTCGCGGACTCGCGAAGAAGAACCGAATTTTAGTATTACAGCTCAGTTTGTGGAAACTTTAGCTTTGAATATCAAGAATGGCAAAATGAAAACAGATGCTATTCTCAATGTCAATGTCCCGAATATCCCGAAAGAACAGATTAAAGGTATTGTCACTACCAGAGCGGCTTCTACCGGCTACGTAAAGTTGTCGGGAACTCCGGGCAATTATGCTATCGATTATCCTTTTGGGCTTAATAACTCGGCTAGCAAAACTCTCGAAGAAGGTACCGATATCTGGGCAATTCATTCCGGCTTTATTTCCGTAACTCCCCTGCACTTTGAAGTTACTCACCACGATGTTATCCCAACACTGTCTGAGGCTGTGCAGGAACTGGAGAACGGGTTCTTAATTTTCTAATTGATGATGTGAAATAAGCATCTCCTTCTCTGTCTTACCCTGTCCTCACAAACCCTGGCAACAAGACTAGAAACTAACTTTTCCCTGCCATCAGCGTTATATTTGGGTAGAGAATCGGTAAAAACGGGGGTTGGGAAGATGAGAAGGATTTGGCTTAAAATAGCTACTCTGATACTGGTTGGTATCACCATGGCGACGGTGTTACCTGCCTGTCAGAAAATATCAGCAGCGGACAGCTATGTGGCAATTGTACCCAGTATCTTGCACAGCGGTCGGGCGGAAGCCATATCACTATCGCTTTTGAATAGCGGTCAACTGGTGAAGGATATTGTCGAAGTAACTTTGCTCAAGGACGGCCAAAAAATCACCAGTGCCAGTCAAACGGTCAATGGTAATGGTACGGTAACTCTCGATATCCCTGAAGTAGAAGAGGGCAAATACGAAATACAGGTCAAAGGCACGGGATTTGAGGACAAAGCATCGGTCAGTATTGAAAAGAGTTTTCTTGTTTTTGTTGAGACCGATAAGCCAATCTACAAACCCGGCCAGACCATCCAAATGAGGGTGCTCACTCTCGACTCCGAACTGAAGCCAGTCACTGAGCCGGCGACCATTGAAGTTTTAGACGACAAGGGTATTAAGATTTTCCGCACGGAAGTCACCACCGATGAATATGGTATGGCGGAACTGGAATTGCCCATCTCCAACGAACCTAACCTCGGTGTCTGGAAAATAAATGTGATTACTGAAAAAGACAAAAATGAACTTGATGTGCGGGTTGAGGAATATGTTCTGCCGAAATATGAGGTGACGGTTGAATTATCTAAAGAATGGTTTCTGGTCAACGAACCAATTAAGGGTACAATCAAGGCCGAGTATAGCTTCGGTAAGCCAGTCAGTGGCGAGTTGGAGGTTGAAGCCGTCAAATACGTCGGACAGTGGCAGAGCTATGCCACTCTTACGAAAGAGATTGACGGCGAGGTGGAGTTTGAACTGCCGGCAGTGGGCTATGTGGCGGGTACACCGGCAGGCGGTGGACAGGGCAATATCCAATTGAATGTTACCGTTGAAGAAAAGTCCACCGGCTATGTGGAAAAAACCAGCAGTCTGCTCACGGTGGCGCAGTCGGCTGTGAACTTGCAACTCATTCCTGAGGGTTCGGTTTTTAAGCCCGGACTGCCCTTCAGTTTTCTGGTTATCACCGAAACTCCTGACAACCGGCCGGTTGATGCCAAAATAGAAACCAATATAACCTACAGCGATAGTAAATTTGAAGATATCGGAACAGAGAAACAAACTCTCCAGACTGTTAAGGGTAAGGCTATTCTTGACATAAATCCGCCGGAAGGTGCTATTGCACTGAGTATCGAAGCCTTTGAGTTGACACCCGTATCTTCGGTGAGTCCCGCTTATGCCTCACAGGTGCTTCAGTCATCTTATTCTCCCTCGGGTAATTTCATACACCTGGAGCAAACCAGCGAGGGCACACCAAAGGTCGGACAGAAGATTGTATTCAGGGTCAATTCCACCAATATGGCAGTGAATTTCTATTATGAAGTAATTTCGCGCGGCAAGGTGGTTTTCTCCGATTACACAAGAAATCGTGACATTTCTTTCAGCACCACGCCTCTGATGGCGCCTACTTCCAAACTACTGGTCTATCAAATCCTGCCTAACAGTGAAGTTGCCGCCGATTACCTGCCGTTCAATGTTTTGGCGGAGAACCGTATGAATCTCCAGCAGGTCTTTGATGAACTGGAGCGACTCTATATGGAGCCGCAGGCAGAAATTCACGATGTCTCTTTTTATCCAACCGTAACCACAACGGGTGCGGCGGATATTTTCAAGAACGCTGGTGTAGTGGTAATGACTAACAAGAAGGTCCCGGAAAACAAAGTGTATCAGGCACAGGGTGGAGGTAGTTTCCTCGATAAAATATTCAACTTCTTTGCCGGTAGAGGCGATGCGATGCTGGAAAAAGGCGCTATAGTGCCAGCCGCTTCTTCTCCAACAACTACTCCCACCACTTCTAATTCCAGTTCTTCGGGCGAATTGGCTGAGGTGGAGAGGGTGAGGCAGTTTTTCCCTGAGACTTGGCTCTGGTTCGATGTCACCACCGATGCCAGCGGCAAGGCTAGTAAGAAGGTTACTGTGCCGGATTCCATCACCACTTGGATGTTGCGCGCTGTGGCAGTTTCTAAGGACAAGGGGCTTGGGGTGGCTGAAGATAGCCTCACAGTATTCCAGCCTTTCTTCCTGACCATTGACCTGCCGTATTCTTCAATCAGGGGTGAGGAATTTCCGGTGAGTGTCGCTGTTTATAACTATCTTGATGCAACCCAGAGCGTACAGGTGGGTATTGAGCAGAGCGACTGGTTTGATCTGTTAGATGAGTCAACCAAAACAATCGAGGTTGGTGCTAATGATATCGGTAGCGCTCAATTCATGATTAGGCCTACCAAGATAGGAACTAATGAAGTTAAAATCACCGCCCGCAGTTCTAAAGAGGCGGATGCCGTCATTAAGACAGTAGTTGTTGAACCAGAGGGTGTTTCCCATGAGATTGTGGATAATCTGGCACTCTCAAGCAGTTCTACTAAGACAGTTGATACCTCTATCCCGGACAATGTAGTGAGCGATTCGGGCAGGGCGTACATTGCGGTTACCTCTAGCTTCTTAACTCAGACCATTGACGGACTGGACGCGCTGCTTCAGATGCCTTTCGGTTGTGGGGAGCAGAATATGATTCTCTTTGCGCCGGATGTTTACATAACGAAGTATTTGCAGGAGAGCGGACAGCTCAAACCGGAAATTATGGCGAAAGCCGAGAAGCTAATGATTACCGGCTACCAGCGAGAATTGACCTATCGCCGGACCGACGGCTCTTTCTCAGCCTTCGGTATGGACGATGAGTCGGGGAGTCTCTGGCTGACTGCCTTCGTGCTGAAGAGTTTCTCACAGGCAAAGGACCTGGTGTACATCGATGACAGTGTTCTGAACGATGCGGTGAACTGGATTACATCCCGCCAGAAGAGCGATGGCTCTTTTGAATCGGTGGGTTTTGTACATCATCAAGAGATGCTGGGTGGTGTTAACGGTAAAGATGCTCTGACCGCTTACACGGCTATTGCCTTGATGGAGGCTGGTGATAAGGTCAACTCCGGCAAAGCAATTGCCTATCTGGAAGGTAAACTGGCTGAAATGACCGACCCATATACGGTTGCTATCACAACCTATGCCCTGGAGCTTGCGCAGAGTGCCAAGAGTGAAGATGCCTATAAAAAACTGATGTCGCTGGCAAAGGAGGATGAGAACGGTCTGCATTGGGGCAGTGATATCATTGAGCCTGAGCCATTGACCAAGGACGGTCGAATGATGCCCGCATTCCAGCCTGATATTAATCGCAGCGCTGATATTGAGACGACTGCCTATGCCACACTGGCGCTGGTCGAGTATGGCGATGCCTTTAATGCCTCCCGCTCTTCTAGGTGGTTGGTCTCCAAGCGGAGGGCCTACGGCGGCTATGGTTCCACACAGGATACAGTGGTAACACTTCAGGCGTTGACCGAATATGCCGCTAATGCACAGGCAGATGTTGACTTGACAGTTACCCTGAAGGGCGATGGCATTGATAAACAACTAAAAATCAACAAGGATAACTTTGATGTCCTGCAGATGGTAGAGGTGCCGGTGAATGCCCAAATCAATATGACGGTTGAAGGCAAAGGTGATGCCATTGGGCAGGTGGTCAGACGCTTTAATCTACCTGATGTGGAAGATACGGCGGAACAAATGCTGAAGATTGGCGTGAATTATGACACCACTGAGGTAGAGGTCAACGACTTGGTTAAAGTATCCGTGTCTCTGGAATTCAACCCGCTACCGGAGTTAAACATAGCCGAAGCAGGGATGACTGTGCTGGATGTCTCAGTACCCACGGGTTTTGCGCCGGTGACGGATTCCATCGTTGCCGTAACGCAGAAATTACCGAACATCAAACGCTACGATATTGCCGGACGGAAAGTCATCTTCTATGTGGAGAATATGAAGCCCGGGGAGAAGATTACCTTCGATTTTCAGGTTAAAGCGCTTTATCCGGTCAAAGCCAAGGGCGTTGCTTCACAAGCATACTCTTATTATAAGCCCGATATTAAAGGCGAGGTCTTAAGTGCGGCGGTGACGGTGAAGTAATCAATCTCCTCTCCCTTGGTGGAAGAGGTTAGGGTGAGGGTGGAATATAATCCCCTCCTCCTGAAATTTATGAGGAGGGGATTATCGGTATATGCATTCAGAATGACATGAGTTGGGTAGACTCGCAAATGTGTCTCATTATACAATGTAGCCATCCAGAGTTGATCGTATGGCAGAAGAAATAAAGGTAAACAAACTCTGGGGGGGCGATACGATTGTTAGAGGATAAATCTCATAGTCCTAAGGTATATGAAATTAGCCCCACTCTCAAGTTTTTGAGTTCCTGTCTACCGATTCCGGGGTATGAAGACTTTATCGGCACTTATTTGTTTTGCGGTGAGAAAAAGGCGCTGGTTGATGTGGGACCCAAAGCGGCGATACCCGGTTTGTTGTTAGCCTTGTCTCAAGTCGGCGTCAGCCCTGATGAGATTGATTACATCATATTGAGCCATATTCATATTGACCATGCGGGCGGAGTCGGCACGGCGGTCAGAGAAATGAATAATGCCCGGGTGCTGGTGCATAGCCGGGGACGTGCTCATCTGATTGACCCTACGGCACTCTGGAAGTCCAGTCAGGAAACACTCGGCAAAGCGGCTCTCAAGTATGGCAGTTATGACCCTGTGCCCGGAGACCGGATTATTCTGGCAGAAGAAGGGATGAAGCTTGACCTTGGACAGGGGCTGATTTTGGAAATTTACCTGACACCCGGACATGCGGCACATCATTTGATTGTTTTTAATAGGGCGAGTGGTATTTTACTGGCAGGTGATTCGGCTGGAGTTTATACAAATGGGTTTTTGAGGCTGACAACTCCGCCGCAATTCCGACTCGATGATTACATGGCATCTTTAGATAAAATGATAGCACTCCGCCCTGTTAAACTGGGGTACGCTCATTTCGGTTGTTATGATAATGCAATTGAGCGATTGCATGCTATCAGGGAGAAGGTGTTCCTCTGGCATAAGATTGCCCAATCAGCCGTCAGAGAAGGTAAGACCGCCGAAGAAATAATCCAACTAATCAGGGCAAAGGATAAAACACTCGACCGTCTCGATACGCTGGATAAAGATACTTACGGGCGGGAATACCTTCTGTTGCTAAATAGCGTTCAAGGTTTAATGACGGCAAAATAGCAAAGCCCTATATTTGGTGGTTCAGTGCCGTCGAAGCACTTTTCGCTAGTCACGAATTTTTAGCCTTCGATGCCGTCGCGGGAAATCGTACCGTTCTGGAAGTAGTGTTTGACTTCTGCCATCTCTGTTACCAGGTCGGCGGCATCGATAAGTTTTTTCGGTGCATAACGGCCTGTTAATATCAGTTCTACTCCATCCGGTTTACTGGCAATCATTTCCAGCATTTCGTCAATGGTAATCAGGTGAAAATAATGGGCCGTGGTGATTTCATCAAGAACAATGATGTCATATTTATGAGAGAGCATGGCTTCTCTAGCTCTTGCCAGTCCGGCTTTTGCTATCCAGACATCTTCGGTATCCGGAGAATCTTTGATTTGGGTGAAGGTATTCCTTCCGTATTGTTCAATAGTGATATATTCGGGTACCATTTTTGCCGCATCAAGCTCGCCGTAATGCTGTCCTTTCATAAACTGTCCGATGTAGGTCCTCAGCCCACATCCCATCGCACGGAAGGCTAACCCGAGAGCGGCAGTGGTTTTGCCTTTGCCGTTACCGGTATAGACCTGAATGTATCCTTTCCCGAGCGGGTTTTTCTTTTTGGCAATCATAAAACTACCCCTATCGCTTGTTTCTTGTATCAACCAGAGTATATTTGAGGTTTTCCTCGTTGAGTCTCTGGAGTAAAGCCGGTGACTCATTGCTGGTACAAACAATGGTAAAGGGCAGGCCGGAGCGTGCCACTTCAATTGCGGCTTGTGCCACACCGTAAAGATAGCCCGGTTCGATGCCACTTTGTCTCAGTGCGACAATAGCTTCAACCCCAATCGCACCGATAAGATTTGCTTTAGCCAGTCCCTTTTTCATTTTGTTTGCGTCAACATTCCTGGAGCCGCCTCTCTGAATGTCCGGTACTTCCAATACGGTTATTTGTCCGATGACCAGTTCTACGATCTCCTCAATATCCGAGATGCCTACATCCTCTCCCTTTTTGGCATTATCGGTCGTGATACCCCTGGCTCCGGTGCTGAGATAATTTGAGGCATAGAATAGTCCGTCTTTCATCATCAGGCCGACTTTTTGACCCTTTTTCAGGTCCGCAGCGGCAATCGCTGCCCAGGTTGTGATATTGGTCAAGACTCTTTCTGCCGAGGTGGAGTATTGCTGAAGCTCTCGTAGCGACTTGAGCACCCAGTTGACCCCTTCCTTGGTAATGCGGTATCTGGAACGACCATCCGAGGTAATCCAGCCGTCTTTCTCCAGTTTATTGACGTATTCCGAGACTGCCTGAGAAGTAACGCCAATCTTTTGTGCGATGTCTTTCTGCTGGATATTGGGCTGGTTGGCGGCTATTTCCACAAGGATTTGGAATCTCGTGGCAAGGTTCTTATTGCGTAATACCTGTGTCATATCGGAACCTCCTGTCATCAATAACCTGCTCTGTTATCCTGAGCGAAGTGTTGTTCCCTCGAAAGAGGGAATCCAGAAGAAACGTTTTACTGTCGCTCTTCGCTCCGCTCCTTCAGAATGACGTTGTAAATAGATTAGGGGGAAGATTCTCAGTTTCCATAGTTTACCGCATTTACCTTGTTACTTCTATATCTTGAAAGCTCATCTAAAATTCTACCAGAAATCGTTGACAAATCCAATAAACTAGTATAAAATCAACTTTACTTGAGTTTTTAGACTCGATGATTTTCGAAAAGGAGAAACAGGCCGCAAGATGGTGAAGAAATTAATTACACTGGTTCTGACGGTTTGCATAATTGCGGTAGCGGTGTCCAGCTGCCGGATTACTTTAGGGAATAAGTCGTCTGGTACGACCGAACTGAAATATGCCACCGGTTTTACAATTGAAGAGATTGGCGGGGGCTGTGAGAAAATAACGGATGCTGAAAACCAGACTCTGATTCTGGTACCGCAGGGGAAGAAAGTGCCCACTGGTTATGAAAACCTGCCTCGTATCAATACACCGGTGGAAAGGGCTGTTATTCTTTCGGTGACTTTCGGGGCATTAATGCGGCCTCTGGGTGTTCTGGATAGTGTGGTTGGTAGCGGGACAATGGAGAATGAGTTGTATATTGACGAAATGAAGCAGGGGTATGCCAGCGGCACAATCAAGTATGTTGGCGGTGGCGGTATGGGAGCACCGGATTTTGAGGCTATCCGAGCTTTGAATCCTGATATTGTCTTTTGTTCTACTGGTTATCCTGACGCCGTAGAATATTACAATCAATTGAAGGAGATGGGCATTACAGTAGCGGTTTGCAACGACTATTTGGAAACTGATCCTCTTGGCAGACTGGAATGGATAAAATTTTTAGCCGCTTTCTATAACAAGGATAAAGCAGCAGAAAGCTATTTCACCTCAGTCGAAAAGAAGATTGACGATATTAAATCTCAGGTGATGCTTTCTTCGAAAGGCCCTCCCGGTGTCCTCTGGGCAAGTATTTTTATGGGGAGTTGTTATGTTTCTGGTGGAGATTCCTATGTGGCTAAGATGATTGATATGGCGGGTGGCAACTATCTTTTTAATGACCTCAAGGGCAGTGGTGCCAGTAGTATCAGTCTTGAGGAGCTTTATGCCCGTGGTGAGGGTTGTGATGTCTTCATTTATGCCTCCACCCCGCCTTACATCAACTCTATTAAAGAAATTGTGGATAATGGGCCTGTTTTAGCTGATATGCCGGTAATCAAAAATGGTCCAGTCTATTGTTTCCAACCATGGTTTTATCAAATTGCCGATAAACCCGATGAGATTGTGCAGGACCTGGCGGCTATCTTCTATCCCAGCCTTTTCCCTGGCTATCAGTTGAAGAATTTCGAACTCTTGCCGGCAGAGTAAAAAATGGCGAAGACAATGACAACATCGGAAACGAATGAGACTGTCAGTTTTCTTGCCCGTAGGTGGAAGCGATTTGCGTTAGTAATGACGCTGTTTGCGGTTGGAGTGTTTCTATTTCTGGTGTTGAATGTGGCGCTGGGTTCGGTAAATATACCATTTCCCGATACTATAAAAGCTATTTTCGGTGGGCACAGTTCTCAATCAGCCTTTGACTCTATTATCTGGCAACTCCGTCTTCCCAGGGCTTTTGGGGCATTGCTCAGTGGTTCAGCTCTGGCTGTGGCTGGATTGCTTCTTCAGGTTTTCTTCCGTAACCCCATTGTCGACCCGTTTATTCTCGGTGTGTCCTCCGGGGCGACCTTTATGGTTGCCATTGCAATGCTAGGCAGTTATCTTTTGGGGGCGACCGTCGTCAGCTCACTTACCTTGAGTATGGCATCTTTTGTTGGGGCAGTGCTGGTGATGCTGGTAGCATTGGCGGTTGCCAGCAAGGTTAGGGATATTATTACTTTACTTGTCATTGGTTTAATGACAGGTTATGTTGTTAGTGCTCTGAGTAGTTTCCTTATTGCCTTCGCACAGTCGGAGAATGTCCACCGCTTCGTTATCTGGACAATGGGCAGTTTCTCCGGTTTCCGTTGGGAGTATGTTCAGTGGCTTGCCATTGCTAGCATACCATTAATGACGGGTTGTTATTTAATGAGCAAGCAACTCAATGCTTTCTTGCTCGGTGAAAACTATGCCCGCAGCAGTATGGGTGTCAATGTTAAGGTTTTTCGTTACCTCATCATCTTTCTGTCCTGCGCCCTAACGGCCATCGTAACTGCTTTTGCGGGACCTGTGGCTTTCATCGGGCTGGCGGTGCCGCATCTCGCGCGACTCTCTCTCGGCACTTCTGATAATCGTATCCTTATCCCGGTATCAATTCTTGGTGGAGCGATGCTTACTAGCTTGTGTGACTTGCTAGCGAGGATGCTCTTTGCACCGGTGGAGTTACCGGTGAGCGCCACTACGGCAATCTTCGGTGCCCCAATGGTCATTTTCTTCTTAATCAAAGGGAAAACGGCAATATGATTCTCAACACCAAAAACTTGAGGGTTGGCTACGGCAAGAAGACAGTAGTCGCCGATATTAATATTGAGGCGATGAAAGGGCAGTTTATCGGCTTATTAGGTCCTAATGGCTCTGGCAAATCGACTATTCTGAAAACAATCGTGCGTATGCTGGTACCGCTGGGAGGGGAGATCTATCTCAATGGGCATAATATCTCCAGCCTGAGTAATCTGGAGATGGCTAGAACAACCGCCGTGGTGCTGACCGAAAGTATCTCGCCGGGATTGTTGGCTGCTTATGATGTGGTGATGCTGGGTAGACACCCCTACACCGGTTTTATAGGCAAGCCTACGGAGGAAGATAATCGGAAGGTCTTTGAAGCTCTGAAGATGGTAAATGCCGCCGACCTCGCTCACAGGTATTTTGGGGAACTCAGCGATGGCGAAAAACAAAAGACGATGCTCGCCCGTGCCTTGGCTCAAGAGCCGCAGTTGATTGTTCTGGATGAGCCTACCTCCCACCTGGATGCCCGCCATCGCATTGAGGTGATGCTCATATTGCGACAATTGACTCAGAAAAAAGGCGTTACGGTAATTGCTTCGTTGCATGATATCGACCTGGCGATGAAAGCGTGTGACATTGTCATTCTCATCAAAGATGAGCGTATTCTTGCCTGTGGTGCGCCGGAAGATGTTCTGGAAGAAAGCACAGTAGCTGATCTTTATAATATGGACAAAGCGGCGTTCAGTAGTTATTTGGGTGGTGTAGAACTGCGTAGCAATGGGCATGGTCCCGTTTATGTCGTGGCTGGTTCAGGGAGTGGCGCTCGGCTCTATCGCTCACTGGTAAAACATGGGTTTAGCATCATCACGGGTGTTCTTCCTGAGAATGACATTGACTATTATATTGCTCGGGCAGTAGGTGCTACTGTGGTGTCCGAAAAGCCCTATAATGAAATTTCCTCGGATGCTTGTTCACAGGCGCAGAAGCTGATGAGCGATGCTAAACTGGTTGTTGATGCCGACTTCCCGGTTGGCTCTGCCAACAGGCGAAATATTGATTTGATGCGTCACGCTCTTGAAAGCGGGCAGGGCACTTATACCTTACGCGGTAGAGATGAGGCAGTGAAGATTTACGGTGACATCGCCTCACGATTCATTTATTGTCAGAGCCTATCTCAACTCATGGATGTTATTAGCAAATCAGAGAATCTGATAACATAATAAGTAAGTAATAATTTTACCATTTTATTTTCTGCTATCTGCTGATTCAGACCAATGCAGAAAGTCGATACATGATTACATTGTGAATAGGTGCAAATACCATTTGATTATGGGGTCACCCCAAAGCAGAGCGACTGTTGTTGCCATAGCTAAATATGGACCGAAGGGGATAGCATCTTTCCCGGACTTCTTTCTTAATAGAATCAGGATGATTGCTATTAGTCCACCTAGAATGATTCCCCCTAGAACCGCTACAAATACTCGTGGAAATCCGGTCATTAAACCAATCATACCTGCCATTTTCACATCACCCCACCCCATTCCCTTACTATATATTAGGGCTGGCAGAAACAGGATAAGGAATCCGATAGCACCGCCGAGTAGTCCCAAAAGGAAATTATGAAGACTTACCTCCGGCAAGGAGATATTAATAATAAGTGCGATAATGATGACAGGGTAAACGATTTTGTTCAGAATTAAACCGTGCTCGAGGTCAATGACAGACAGTACAATTAATATGCATCCATAAAAAAGACTGACAGGTAGTTCTGGGGTGAACTTATAGTGCCAATAGAGGAAGGCGAAGAGAATGCCGGTGCCAAGTTCCACCCAGAAGATGCGTTGCGGGATATGCGTCTGACAGTATCGACATCGTCCACGGAGTGAGAGGTAACTGAATACCGGGAAAAGGTCTAACCAGGAAAGGCGATGCTGACAGGCATCGCAGCCGGAGGGCGGATAGACTAGCGATTTACCGGCCGGTAAGCGGTCAATACATACATTCAAAAAACTGCCGATTGCAGTCCCCAGCAATCCAAAGATGATGGTCAGTGCGATTTCCATAGTATTACTACATTGTGAATGTTTTCTGGCTTTCCGTCAACAGGATTATGCAAAAATTATTGATGACTATTTAGTGGGTGATTCGGTCAGAAGCTTTCTATCTTGCCAAAAATTAATAAAACGTAGGTTTAAGTTTCGCATAATAGTGACGTTTCTCTTGAGATTTTTTTCTCTTTTTGTTCTAACATTTCTCTGAAATGTGATTTACATCACAGTGTGTCTCGGCATTTTCTTTTAAAATTGTGTTACTAATTGGGCGAAAAGTTTCAAATAGGGGGATGACTTAGATGTATAGTAAGTGTCCGGGGCAGGATATGCGGAAACTGCGCGTAGAATTATATAAGTGCCCGCAGTGTGGGGCAGGGGTTGAGATTTTTTCGGATGAAACCAGAATAAGGTGCCAGCAGTGCGGCACAATGGTCTTCCGGGAGAAAATGCCTTCCTGTATTGAGTGGTGTGCCTCGGCACGGCAGTGCCTTTTAAAGAAAACCATAATGAAAGTCTGCCTCGTGAGGAAAATTGTTAAAATCAATGCGGTAAGAGGATCTTTTTCAGGAGTTTAGGAGCCGCCTATATTTAGTATAGACGGCTCTCATTTACATTAGCCCCCTCTCCACCTTGGAAATTATTTTAGATTGATTCGATTTCCCGACTGTAACACTGGTCACAAGATTTCCCTTCATCTTACCATCTCGTTGCCCGTATCCCTGGAAGCTGGTATAATCTGACGTAATGCTGGAGCCTAGCACCGTGATTTATGCAAGACGATGACAATTGATGTAGCTTTTTTAAAATCAATATCCTATTTCTCGGGGCTAAACACTACCGAACTGGACATCATTGAAAAGGCTTTCTCCGAGAAAACTGCCCAGAGAGGCGAGGTTATTCTACTGGAGGGTGAGCTATCAGATACATTATTCTTTGTTGCCGCCGGCGCGGTTAAAATATTCAAGACTTCAACTCAGGGAAAAGAGCAAATTCTTAGTATTGCCCGGCTAGGAGATGCCCTGAACGATATTTCCATTTTCGATGGCGGTGTAAACCCGGTCAGCGCTCAAGCTTTGGGGCCGGTCGTGCTTCATGGAATAAAAAAAGACAGGCTTCAGGGTATATTGCAACAATATCCAAAGGTAGCTCTGAACGCTAGCAGAGTCTTAGCTGGAAAGACCAGACAACTTCTCACCTTGGTTGAAGACCTCTCTTTCCGGCATGTACTTGGTAGAGTAGTTAAAATATTGCTTACTCATGCCGGTGATGGTACCACCCCCGTTCAGAGGCTTACTCAGCAAGAAATGGCGGCGATGGCAGGTACTGCCAGGGAGGTAGTAGCTCGTTCCTTGAAGGTTTTGGAGGAACAGGGGCATATCCGATTAGAACATCATCGTATCGTTATCACGGATAAAAAGTCCTTACAAGAGATAGTGGCAGAATCAGCTTGAGACAAAGGTCACAGACAAATGTTTCGAGATAATATAGATTAAACAAACATGGGGGCAAATTGAATTGACCGAAATGCCTTTAATTAATCAGGAAAAATGTAATCAATGCCAACTTTGCATCAGTGTCTGCGGCTGTGGCGCTATTGTTATGGTCAATAATGTTGTTACTGTTGTTGAGACTGAAGACTGCCATTGGTGCACCACCTGCGAAGCCGTTTGCCCGACAGGGGCACTCACTTGCTCCTTTGAAATCGTTGTCGAAGAGGGCTAAAACCCAGAGTCTCAGCCCTCAAATTCCTTACATCTCCAAACATCATTGATAAGGTTTTCGTCTATTACTCCTCTAAAATGCGACCATTGTCACATACACCCTATAACTATTTATGTAAAATTTCGTTATAAGATAGTGGTGCGGTTCATAATAAAAGGGGATGATTAATATGTTACACTGGAAATTAAAAGCTTGCACCCGTTGCGGGGGCGACTTATTCATGGACCGAGATATGGACGGCTGGTTTGAGCAATGCTTGCAGTGTAGTTACCGCAAGGAACTCAGGGATATCAGAGAATTTGGCAGACAGTCGGTATCAGTCGGCGGCAGTCGTACCCTGATTGAAGACAATGATGAATTCCATGAATAAGATGGGAGTCGTGGAAACAGAAACCTCTGCCATAGCTTTGTTATAGATGTACGGCTGATTGTTTTTTGTGTTTTAGTATATAATATTGGGTATTATCTCGGCTGGAAGGAAACGGATGATACCTGAAATAAGAAAGGCAACTCCATCTGATGTCACTGGCATCGCTGAGATATATAACGAGGCTATTCTGACCACTGATGCTTCGTTCGATGTTGAACCGAAGACCATTGAAGAGCAAGAGAGGTGGTTTGAAGAGCACGGCTCAAAAAATCCCATTCTTGTTGCTGAGATAAATGGCAGGGTTGTGGGATGGGCATCTCTCAGTCAATGGTCAAATCGTTGCGCTTATTCGAATACAGCTGAAATTTCTCTTTATATCAAAGACGGCTTTCGGAACCGTGGCATTGGGAAGAAGCTGATGCGAATTATCCTTGCTGAGGGTGAAAAAGTGGGTTTGCATACAATTATCACCAGAATCACCAGCGGCAATATTATCAGTGTTAACCTTCACAAGCAATTTGGCTTCGAAAATGTCGGCGTAATGAAAGAAGTCGGTAAAAAATTTGGTAAATTGCTTGATGTCTGCATAATGCAGAAAATTTATAAATCAGGAGAATAATTTACAGTGATATGAGTATCACTGTAAATTTAAGATTACTGAAGTGTTAACTCACAATTCTCTTAAAACCTATCTTTCAGGTTTTTGCGCTGTATGGCGTGGCGTAGATTGCCTGCCTTACTGTATATTTCTTTTAGCCTTGGAATATATCTGATAAAGGGTATTGCCACCACTATCACTGAAAAAACTATTCTCTCCCAACCCCAGTGGTAATGGAGCCAAGCTACAAAGGGGAAACCGAGCAAGGCAATGCCGTAGCTGAGAGTTGGGAAGCGGGTAATCAGCATTAGTATCGCGAAAATACCCAACCCGATGAGAAGTCCAAAGGGAAACATAACGTAGATGAGCACGCCCACAGCAGTTGCACCACCTTTTCCACCGCGGAATTTGAGAAATACCGGGAAGCTGTGCCCCAGTATGACTACTACACCAGTAGCTAGATAGGCCGGCTCGGGTATGTTTAGCAAGTTCGCAATTACCAT
>JAPLHG010000058.1 GCA_026389745.1 Chloroflexota bacterium
AACGCTATCATTATCACCGGCCTCATATGGGGCTAAGAATGAAGACACCACTCAGAAAGGAGGATGAGTGTCGGATTTCTACGGAGAACTAAGCGCAGTCTTGACAGCCCGATTCAGACGTGCTACTATAAATACTCTTGGAGTATTATGGTAACTAAACTGATAAAAGGAATATTCGGAAAGACCGCCCCTCCCGGACAAGGCCCGGCGGGAGACTCTTTGAGGCATTTCTGTGAAGACCAGAGGGGGGTTACTCTCATTGAGCTAATCCTGGTAATTGCTGTCATCGGGGTCCTGGTATTCGTAGTAGCACCGAATATTAGCAGTTTTATGGGGAGCGACAAGAAGATAGCTGCCGCCAACATTGAGGCGCTCAATGTCAAAACGGCGGCTATCAGCTATCTGGAGAATCCGGAGAGTAACGGAAGGTACCCACCTGATTCAGACAAGTTATGGCATGACCCACCCTTACCAACTGATTACATCGGTAGTCAGCCCAGGGCCTATTACACCATTGACATCGGTACCGGCAAAATAACAAGTGCCAGCACGGATACTATAGGACATATTCCAGCTAATCCGTGGACAGGCATTAAGTGGGATACCTTGACAGACAGCTGGGTGAAAAAATGAACACTCGGGGTAGGTGCTAAGGATGGAACGGCGGAGGTCCAATGTGGAGGTCATAGCCGACATACTGAGACTGGGAGAGGCCGGCAAGACCGAGATAATGTACAGTGCCAATATGAGTTACTTTCAGCTACAGAAGTACCTCCATTACCTGCTGCAACTGGGACTAATCGATAAAGTAACAGTGGGCAACCCAACCATAACCTATAGAGTAACCCGGAAGGGACTCACGCTACTGAAAAATATCGACAGTATTCTACAATTGCTTGAATTAAGAGAAGAAGAGAGCTAACCTTTTGGTTTTTGGTCGAATAGACCCTCTGGGTATTTTAAGTAAAAAAGAAGGAATAAAGGAGATGTTTCATGTCCGACAGAAGAATGCTGATAGTACCGGCAGAACTTGCCAAGAAGATTGATGACAACCGCGGAGATATGAGCCAAGCGGAATTCGTTAATTTCTTGGTTGATAGTCAGCTAAATCAACTGAATCAACTGAAAAAGGAACCCAAAAACCAACAGTATGCCACCAGAGAAGAGGTTTATTCCTTTGAACAAGATATGAGGAAACTTTTAAGGAGCTTCCTCGACTTTTTCATCAACTACGGGCTTGAACTGGGCAAACAATCGCCGGGAAGCGAGTTTGGAGAACTGACAAATAAACTACAGGGTCTTCAAAAAGACCTGGAATCTGACAGTGACGAGAGAAAAGCCACCATCAAGTGGAAATAGTCTACTAATTTCAGAAGGCTATTTTACCCCCCTTTTCTGCAAAGAAGAGGGGGTTTTTCATTGGTAGAACATTGTTCTAGAACATAATACCTTCCCATAGCTAACATAATCTGCGATAGTGAGGGAAGGTATTATTATGATTTACATAGTTACAGGCATCTTAGGTTTCCTCACACTGCATCTTTTTGATTTCTTTTCGCTGAAAAGAATCCCCTTATTAAAGCCGCTGGTCTGGGCTCTGGGGAGTGGCTTACTGGTTTACGCGTTTTTCAAAGTATGCCTTGCCCCCGATAAACTCGCATTGCCTCTATGGTTAATCGGATTGGGCTGGGGTCTGTTGTCGCTATCCTTATTGTCACTGCTCTACTCTCTGTTTATTAATCTTCCCTTCCGTAAAACCTACGTCGCTACCGGCGTTGGCGATAAACTAATAAAAACCGGGCTATATGCCCTTGTCCGTCATCCAGGAGTACCTTCGTTTATCGCACTTGTGCTTTCCTTAGTGTTAGTTTCCAGGTCAAGCCAACTGCTTATCGCCGCACCAATGTTCATCTTGCTGGACATAGTGTTGGTGATTATACAGGACAGGTTTGTCTTTACCAGGATGTTTACCGGCTACGACAGATACCAGAAGGAAACACCGATGCTCGTGCCGAACCGGCGGAGCATGCGTGCCTTTATCAACTCTTTAAAGCAGGCTAGAGCCTAAAACGGAGACCCTAATTAAAGGAGGAAAATTAAATGGCTACACTAGGTGAACTACTTCAACAGGGCAAGCATGAAGAGTTATGGGACAGGTGCTGTGGATTCATTGACCTGAGCCTGGAGAGCTTCATGAAAATCCAGAAGCGGTTGCTGCTAGAGCAGATGGAATTGCTTAAGAAATGTGAACTGGGCCGCTATATTTTTAACGGAGTGAATCCCCATACCGTGGAAGAGTTCCGGAAACAGGCCCCCCTGACAACCTATGCTGACTACGCTCCCTATCTCTTGAAGCGAAGGATGGATGCATTACCCAGAAAACCAATTTTATGGCAGTACACCTCCGGCAAATACGGCGAATATCCCTTCCGTTGGGCACCGGTTACCGCCAGGCAGCTGGAGGAGATAGAATCACTAATACTCGCATTAGTATTTTTCTCCGGCTGTAAGCAGAGGAAGGAAATTGTCTTCAGAGAACATGATAAAGTTCTTTATGGTATGGCACCCCCTCCATACGCCACCGGTTCCATAGCTCGCGCCCTCCCTCCCGAATTATTCAATTTCCTGCCGCCAATTGAGGAGGCAGAGGGAATGCCTTTTGAGGAGAGGCTGCAACAGGGTTTTAAT